>JAEWME010000265.1 GCA_023393265.1 Bacteroidota bacterium
GGGCATCTGTGAGCATCACTGCCGGCCCACCGGCATGGGTGATAATGGCCAGCCGCTTGCCCCTCATGGGCTTGCAATGGAAAACATTGGCAACTGTCGTCAACTCCTCACGACCATAACAGCGTACAATTCCGGCTTTTCGGAACAGCGCCTCGACGGCCAGATCCGAATTGGCGAGCGCTCCTGTATGCGAAGCCGCGGCCCGGCTGCCAGCCTGACTGCTTCCGGCCTTGATTGCTGCAATTTTGCAACCTTTTCGGATGAGCGATGCCGCATGTTTAAGCAGTTTGTCGGGGTTACGGATGCTTTCGATATAAAGTAGTTTTACGCGTGTGCTGGTTTGCGGATTAAAAACTTCGTCCATAAATTCGAGGATCTCCTCCACGCCATTCTGAGCGCCGTTACCCACCGAGAAAACACTGGCAAAATGCAGTCCTTTGGGAATGCCGGATTCCATAATAAAAACAGCCGTTGCTCCGGAACTGGTTATCAGGTCGCAACTCATTTGTTCGAGTTTCGGGATGGGTGTAGTAAAAACGCTGGTGTGTGCGTAGGTGATGACGCCAATGCAATTTGGCCCGATGAGGCTGGCGTTGTTCTCCTCTACAATCCGAACAATTTTTTGCTCCAATATCCGGCCCTCTTCACTTTCTTCTGAAAAACCGGCAGAAATGATGATAAATCCCTTGGTCCCTTTTTGGTTGGCCAGAATGTCAACTGCATCTACACACGCGGATGCCGGAATTGCCAAAACAGCCATTTCAACAGGCGGAAGATCGGCAACCGACGAAAAGGAACGCACATTTTGTACCGTTTCTGCTGATGGATTCACCACGAACAAATCGCCATTGTAATGATTGTCGAGAAGATTTTTGAGCAGCTTTCCGCCTGGTTTGGCAATGTTGTTTGATGCTCCAACTACTACAATGCTTTTCGGGTCGATCAGTTCGCGTGTTATCATATCAGCAGGTTTGAGTGACCAAATGTAGTAAAACCATTTTCAGAAGTTGATGATTTTTCCCGGCTTTTAGACTTCGCTCTTTTGTGTCAAAAATCTGCTAAGTTTGTGAATGTAATTCTTGAACCAGGGTAAATGACACAAGTCTCGGAGCAGAAAGTTGTGGTGGTTTGCGATTTCTCTGACCACATGAACGAAGTAATTGTTCATGGCGCGCGTTTGGCCGATGTGCTTCGAAAAGAATTGTGCCTGCTCTCTTTCTGGAATGGAAAGGGAGATAAAAATGAACTCTTTCGGCGGGTCGGAAGCCTAACTACCAGCCTGCAAACGCGATTAAGTACCCTGCATATTTCGCATCTGGTTCTGAAAGGATCGTTGCGCTACAATATCAACGAGTTAGTCGAATCGTACGAGGCCGTTCTGGTGGTTCTTCATCAATCGAAAATTGGCGGCTACATGAAGGCTTTTCGCGAAAGTTCGGTGCCGTTTTTATTTGTTAATGGAAACGAACCCGAATACCTTCAGTACAAAAGCGCTTTGGTGCCTGTCGATTTTAGGAAAGCCTCGAAAGACGCCTCGCTTTGGGCTTCCTATCTTGGGCGGTTCAATAAAACGCTCATCCAGATTGTTTATGCTCATGAGACTGCTTCCGAAGAAATGCAGAAGCTGAATCGAAATGTGGAATTTTTCAGGAAATTTTTGTCGAGCCTGAATGTGCGCCATTTGCTGGTTGCCGGAAACTCATCGAGCTGGCGGATTTGCGACGAAGCGCTTGCGCGTGCAAGCGAATGGAAAGGCGATGTCCTGATTTTCTCCGGAAGCAGCAACATCAACCTGCTCGATTTGCTGATCGGGCTTCCCGAGAAAAAACTTGTGCGCAAAGCCGGAAAACTGCCTGTGATGCTGATCAATCCGCGAAAAGATATTTGCATGATGTGCGACTAGCTTTCCGTCTTTGCATAAATCCTGACAAGTTTCTACTCAATTACCATTTCGTCAATCAAAGATTGAGCGCCTGCAAACTTGTCGATGATGAAAAGCGCATAACGGATGTCGAGCACAATGTTTCGGCAGCGTTCCGGATCGAACATGAGGTCGCTCATTGTGCCTTCCCAGCAACGGTCGAAATTAACACCGATGAGGTTGCCATTGGCATCAATCACCGGGCTGCCCGAGTTCCCGCCGGTGGTGTGGTTCGATGCCAGAAAACAAACGTGCATTTCGCCGTTGTTTCCGTATCGTCCGTAATCCTTATTTTTATATAAGTCGCGTAGTGCCTGCGGAACATTGTAGTCGTAAATCTCCGGGTTGTCTTTTTCAATAATTCCTTCAACAGTGGTGTAATACTTGTAATTCACGCCGTCCATCGGTTCGTATCCTTCCACTTTTCCATAGGCAACACGGAGCGTTTTGTTGGCGTCGGCCCACAATGGTTTGTCGGTTGGCATGGCCATAATTCCGGCGACATAAGTTTTCATTTCATCGTCGATTTGCTTACTGATGGAAGCATAGAACGGGCCGACATGGAGATCGTAAAATTTCTTCAGGCTGATGAACATCTTGTATGTCGGGTCGTTGCGGATTGCTTCAATTTTTTTTGTATTGGGAGAAGCAATCAATGCTGCTAGTTTTTCCTGACTGGTGAAAAGCGATTTGCGATAAACATTTGCGATCAGCTTTTCATCGGAAAATTTGTTCATGAGCGATTTGAAATCTTCAGGAAGGTACTTCGGATTGATGTCGGTAACATACATCCGGAGAAGGGCGGCGAACACCTTTTCGTCGGTTGGCTGGTTATATTCATTGAAATATTCTTCAACTCTTGATTGGAGTGCTTTGAGGCTTCTGTCGCGAATTTCAGGAGAAAGTGTTCTCCATTTGCTGACAACTATATCGAATGAACTGATGAGGCTGAAAATATCGGTTCCGCGCAGGACAATTTCTCCGTAGTAGTCGTAAGCTTTGGTGTATGGCGCCAAATTGTTGTACAGCTTTTCGAGATTTGGTAAAACTTCCCTGTATGCAGAGCGGTCGGCACGCTCGTTTGCCCACTTTTTAAAGTTAGCTTCAGAATTTTGCTTGGTTCCCACGGCATTTAGTCTTTTCAATCCTTTTACTTCACCTTGCCACTTTTTCCAGGCATTACTCACGTTGGCATATTTGGCAGCATACTGAATGCGGACTTTGGCGTCTTTCTCCATATCTTCAGAAAGAAGTATTAGCTTCAGGTCCCGAATTTTGATTTTATCCGGATCGCCCTGCTCCATAATCTGGCTGATGGCTTGCGAAGGTAGAAACTCCTGCGTGCGTGCCGGATAACCAAAAACCATGGTAAATTCTTCGGGCTGCACGCCACGAATAGATATTTTGAAAAACTTTTTCGGTTTGTATGGAACATTGTCGGGCGAATATTTGGCCGGTTGGTTGTTTTTGTCGGCATAAATCCTGAAAAGCGAAAAGTCGCCGGTGTGGCGCGGCCACATCCAGTTGTCGGTGTCGCCGCCGAATTTCCCGATGGCCGATGGCGGAGCGCCTACCAGTCTCACATCTTCAAAAACCTGGTACACATGCAGAAAATATTGATTTCCGTAGAAAAGTGACTGAACAGAAGCTTCAAATTTGCCTTTTTCTGTCGCTTCCGAAGCAATCTTCTTGCTGTTTCGGGCAACAATTGCATTGACCGAATCCTTTGGCTGACCTTCCGTTCCTTTCATGACCAGATCGGTGACATCTTCCATGCGGTCGAGAAAACGGACGCTGAGTTTTGGGTTTCCCAGTTCTTCGCCGCGCGTTTTGGCCCAGAAACCGTTGGTGAGGTAGTCATGTTCTACCGTGCTGTGGTTTTGTATGGCATCGTATCCGCAGTGGTGGTTGGTGATTAAAAGCCCCTGATCAGAAATGAGTTCGCCTGTGCAGCCCGAACCAAACAGTACAACAGCATCTTTCATACTTTCGTGGTTCACACTGTAAATATCTTCGGCAGAAAGTTTAAAACCCATTTTCTGCATCTCGGCAATGTTGTATTTATTGAGCAAGGTCGGAATCCACATTCCTTCGCGGGCAAAAACCGATGAACCCAATAGCAGGACCAGCCCTGCAAACAGCGTACTTTTTCTGATCATCTTTTCTGAAATTTTGTAAGAATGCAAATTTAACGATCCTGACCGGAAAGACACAGTCTTTTGTCAGGTAACAAAAAAGCTGTTCAGAAAATATCTCCTGAACA
This sequence comes from Bacteroidota bacterium, assembly GCA_023393265.1. GTDB lineage: Bacteria > Bacteroidota > Bacteroidia > Bacteroidales > Prolixibacteraceae > Aquipluma. The sequence continues at coordinate 4,185 of JAEWME010000265.1, forward strand.
GCTTTTTTGCTATGAGAACAAACTATTGATTGATTTCGGCATCGGTATGAAATCCTGAAGCCACCACGGTGCTTTCCATGTTGTTACGGTTTACAACAGTGGCGTCAATCAGGATTGACTTAACCAGCACTTTGCCGTTACTTTCGGTGGTAAACTTTATATCGAGCGGCTTGTCGAGTGCCAGCGCAATCGCCAGATCTGCCGCAGCCTGAGCCGTTTCTTTCAGTGGTTTCAGGATGGTACAGGTTTGATTTCCTTTCATTATTTCTTTCAGGTTGGCAAGTTCGGCATCTTGTCCGGCCAGCATCACTTTTCCTTCCAGTCCGCTTTCCTTCAGGGCGTCGAGCGCACCAAGCGCCTGGTTGTCGTTACCGCAGATGATACCTGTTAGGTCGTCGGCATATTTATCGATGATTATTTTGGCTTGCCGGTAGCCGTCTTCTTTGGTCCATGTATCGCCAAATTCGCTGTACACAAGTTGAACGTCTCCTTTTTCCATGAGCGGCTGAAAAACATTCATCTGCCCGAGGAAAAGCCTGAGTGAGTTGTTGTCGGTGCGGGCGCCTCCAATGAGCGCATACGTGCCAACGGGATGAAGTGATGTGAGATACGAAGCCTGTAATTCGCCGATGCGGGTGCTGTTGGCTGTGATGTAATAGTCGAGCTTGCAGCCATTTATCAGACGGTCGTAGGCAATGACTTTCACATTCGATTCGTGTGCCAGTTCCACAATTCGTGCTGCTTCGTCCTGATCAATCGGAACAACAATCAGCACCTGCGCTCCTTTTTTTATCATCTCGCGGGCCTGCTCAATTTGCCTTTTCTGGTCGTTGTTTGCAACTTCAACCATTGCCACGGCGCCCTTGCTTTTCAGGTTTTCCACCAGGTGATC
>JAEWME010000280.1 GCA_023393265.1 Bacteroidota bacterium
TCAGTTTTCGCGGATTATTGTGTTTACACAACTCATAATTAATCTTATCAGAATGAAAGTAGATGTTTTGTTAGGCCTCCAGTGGGGCGACGAAGGAAAAGGAAAAATTGTTGATGTGCTCACTCCCAAATATGACGTCATTTCCAGGTTTCAGGGTGGACCAAACGCAGGACACACGTTGGAAATTGAAAATTTCAAGCAAGTTCTTCACACTATTCCCTCCGGGATATTTCACCAGAACAAGCTGAACATTATCGGGAACGGCGTTGTGATTGACCCAATTACATTCGAAAAAGAAATTGAGTCGATCAGTAAACATGGCGTTGACCTGCACAAGACCCTGTTTATCTCGAAAAAAGCCCACTTAATTTTGCCAACACACCGGCTGCTCGATGCTGCTTCAGAAGAAGCCAAAGGTAGCTCAAAAATCGGATCGACACTGAAGGGAATCGGGCCGACTTACCGCGACAAAATTGGCCGCGACGGATTGCGTGTTGGCGACCTATTTGAAAAATTTCAGGAAAAATACACTGTTCGGGTAAAAGCGCACAAAGATCTGCTCGAAAACTATTACCACTTTGATTATGCAGAAAAGCTTGCCGAAGCCGAACAGGAATGGATGAAAGCCATTGAAGTGCTGAAAACATTCAATATTATTGACAGTGAACATTTGGTGAATGAATGCCTTGCTGAAAATAAGCCGGTTTTAGCCGAGGGAGCGCAAGGAACCATGCTCGACATCGACTTTGGTTCATATCCTTTCGTAACATCATCAAATACAATTTGTGCTGGAGCATGTACTGGTTTAGGTATCGCACCAAATAAGATCGGTAATGTCTACGGAATTTTTAAAGCTTACTGCACACGCGTTGGCAGCGGCCCCTTCCCTACCGAATTGTTTGATGCCGATGGACAAAACATGCGCGATGTTGGCCGTGAATATGGTTCAACAACTGGTCGTCCACGTCGTTGCGGCTGGCTCGACCTTGTGGCACTCAAATATTCAATCATGCTGAACGGAGTGACAGAACTCATTATGATGAAGGCAGACGTTCTTGACCAGTTTGACACGATCAAAATCTGCACCGGATATGAAATCAACGGAGAAGTGACCGAAAAATTCCCATTCGAATTGAACGATAGCGTACAACCTTCATACGTTGAGCTTCCGGGCTGGAAAACTGATTTAACAAAACTGACTGATGCAAATGAATTTCCGGAGGAACTTAACCAGTACATTAGTTTCATTGAAGAATTCGTTGGTGTACCGGTTTCGATTGCATCGGTGGGACCCAACAGAGCGCAAACCATTTTCCTGGGTGAATAAATATTGAAGGAGCCGAAATTTCGGCTCCTTTTTTCTTCCTTGCAAATGTTTTGATTTTGAGAAGGAATAAGTTACTTTAGAGAACATTTTGCGTGCATCTAATCATGCCTGTTTTCTGAAATGGAAATCATTAGACCGACCCTTTTACTAAGCAAAGAGATTGCCTTGAAGAACATCGAAAAGATGCTCGCCAAAGCGAATAAGCTTCGTGTAAACTTCCGTCCACATTTTAAAACACATCAATCGGCACAAATAGGTGAATGGTTTAGAGAGGCTGGGGTAAAAAGTATCACAGTGTCATCGCTCACTATGGCAAACTATTTTGCGGATGCAGGCTGGGACGATATAACCATTGCTTTCTCTGTGAATATTCCTGAAGTTAGGGAAATGAACGAACTGGCAGGACGAGTCAAACTCAATCTGCTGATAGAAAACATTGAAGGTCTGGAAGCTCTTCAGCAAAACATTACCTGGCACACCGGCGTTTTTATCAAAATCGATACCGGTTATAACCGCACCGGAATTGAGGCAAGCCGCACTCCTCAGGTCGATCAGCTACTCGAACGCATACAAAAATCACCTCTGCTACAGTTCAAAGGATTTCTGACGCATACCGGACATAATTATTATGCCAATTCAACACACGATATTTTTAGCAGGCATTTTGACGCACTCCTCAAGTTAAAATCACTAAAAAGCAGATATATCAGCGAATGGCCAGACTTGATGATTTCGCTGGGCGACACACCGTCATGCAGCATTTGCGACAATTTCGAAGGTGTTGATGAGATTAGACCCGGCAACTTCGTATTTTACGACCTGATGCAGTTCAAGCTGGGCTCCTGTCAACTGACAGATATTGCCGTCAGGATGGTTTGTCCAGTCGTTTCAGTGCATTCTTCCAGAAATGAAGTTGTCATTTATGGCGGTGCTGTTCATTTTGCCAAAGATTCAATTGTCAACATCGATGGGAAGCCTCTATACGGCAGAGTTGTTGTGGAAATCGACGGAGCTAAAACGCTGCTCGATGAAAAAAATTACCTCCATGCACTTTCTCAGGAGCATGGCATCTTAAAAATCACACCAAAAGACTTTAATCATTTTTGGCCGGGGCAACTGGTCGAAATTATACCTGTTCATTCCTGCCTCACTGCAAATTTGATGAAAGAGTACCTTACCACAGAGGGTGAGACGATAAAAATGATGCCGCTGTATTAAAAAAGCTTAAAATAAATAGCTTTAATGCTGAAATCACAATATTTTGACACAACCGAAAGTTATTGATGTAAATTTTTTCCTAAACATCTCGCATTATCTACATATTTAAAATAATATCTATGAAAGTTGAAAGATTAGATCTATTTTCAGCTGTAACCATTTCGGCCTTCGCGCTTGTTCTTTTAGTTGCCAATTCATGCAAGCACGATGGAACACCTGCCGACCAGATGGACCAGATTTGTTTTCAGGAACAGATCCTTCCTATTTTCCAGAACAGTTGTGCAACAAGTGGGTGCCACAGTGGCGGGCACGGGGCAGGAGGATATGTCTTTAGCGACTATTCGGGAATTATGAAAGCGATTTCGCCCGGTAACGCAGAGAAGAGCGAGGCCTATAAGGCAATTACCAGTACATTTCAATTGATGCCGCCGGGAAACGCATTACCAAAAGAAAAGCGAACACTGATCAGGCTTTGGATTGAGCAGGGAGCAAAAGAAACAACTTGCACAACGACGCCGGTAACCGAAGGTGAAACACCCGATACGCTGACAAATGAAAAATCAGGGACATTTTGGGCATGTTACGACCGCGACATTCAGCCAATACTAATGAGTAGCTGTGCTGTATCAGGA
>JAEWME010000038.1 GCA_023393265.1 Bacteroidota bacterium
TGCGATGGTAACCACTAGTTTGCAACGCCCCGAAAAATGGCTTTCCATCAACAGAATCAACAGAAGCATCCACCTTCAGGAATGAAAAAAATGGTTCGAAAGAAAAGTTCGAAAACTTCAGTTTAGCACCCAAACCACGACAAAACAAGTTTTCGCCGCTCGACGAGTAAGAGGTGATTCCACTTCCGGAGCGAAAGACCTGCGTGGTTTCTACCGATTTACCCACCGAAAAACCCTGCCAGGCGACCAATCCCTGACCAAATGACAGACGATAATCTCCAACAAAAAGGTGGTTCTCTTTTTTACCAATCCTGAAATTGGCAAAAGCGCTGTAAAAATCGAATCCGCTCTTATTTGATCCAGAGAAAAACGCTTCTCCCGCGTCTTTTTCGCCCACAGCACCAAAGGAGAAATCGTTGGAAACATGCCGGTAGCGCAGGTAATATTTTTCCGGTGTACCTTCATATTTGTCAAGATCCTCAGGGGCAGGAAACGACCGGCCTCCGCGAATAAGCAGTTCGTCAGACGATCGCTTTCTGACGGGTAAAACTGACGCTGTTTCGAAGCTGATGAAAGGCTCCAGTTTTTCGAGCACTTCAGGAGAGAAACCATCCACCGAAGCCAGTTCGTAAATACTGAAGATGGTTCCCGTTTTGTTCCTGAAATCGATCAGACTGTTGATCTGCATTTCGGATAGGAAATGAAGTTTTGAAAGTTCGGCTGCTTTAGCCAAATTTACCTGAAGCGGGTTTTGCCTGAAATTTTCCAGATCATCAAGTATTTCCTGAATGTCGGTATCATCGCTAAGCTCCTCGCCTGCCGATTCCAGAATGTCTTCCACAATCTGCTGGTTGGTTAGTGATTGAGAAAAACCAGTAGCAGCACCAACTGAAATCAGGAATAAGAGGAGAAACTTTTTCATATTCAGAACTGGTATTGAAATGAGACAGAAGGCGAACTACCCAGATTTTGATGATATGACGCAGCTAAATCAACCGTCAGGCGTCCAATGCAAAAACCAGCGCCACCCGACACGTTATAAGGTTTTCCGGCAACTCCGCCCCGAATGAAAACCACCTCGCGAATGGCATATTCAAATCCTGATTTGACGCGCCAGTCACCAGCCACTCTTTTTTCTACTTCGGCTAAAATCGAAAAGGCATCAGAAAGTTTATAGCCCAACCCTCCCGAAACAACCGGATCATAGGTAAAATCGCCGGAATAAAGGTGAATGGTGGCGGGATAGGGATTGGCTACGTGAAGTCCGGCAACTATCTTTTCACTTGGCAAATAGCGGCAACCAATTTCAACGCCGAATGTTGTCGCAGAACGATTTTCTTCGGGAAGATAAATGGTGTAGTAATTAAATTGAGCGCCTAAACTGAGATGCGGTCCAAGATTTCGGGCGTAGGCCAAACCCAGCTTGCTGTTTCTGAAAGGAATTTTTCCGAACTGGTAAAACGAAATCCCGAAAACAGACATTTTAACCGGTACAATCACAAAACCAGCTTTTGCAGACAATTCGTTCACCAGAAAGCGGTTCTGAAACGATCCTCCGGCAACAATTCTTCTCACATCCGACATTCCGGACTGATTGCCAAAAACTGCCCAGGCTCCGGCAAGCGGTGTATAAATTCCGCCCATTGCCTGACTACGCGCCGAAGGCTGAAAAATTTCCTGTGATTTTGCCGAAAACGAAAAAAGCAGGAAAAGCGCGCACGGGATGAAAAAAAGCAAAAATTTCATGACTTTCAGACAAAAAAAATGAGGTTGTCTCAAAAGTCATTTTACCAGTCATCCTGAACTTGTTTCAGTATCCCATCGCATTGTTTTTCAGATTCCGAAATTAATTCGAAATGACGAGCGTCATGATTATTATGACTTCAGAGACAGCTTCATTAATTATTGTATAAAAGTTACGAATATTTTAATTGCAAGTCAAGACTAATTTGTTTTAAATCTGAAATTTACCTCAGAAAGTTCTTTATTGGCCTTTTCTATTTTGGTTTTCAGGTTCGATTTGAAACCTTCAAGCTTTACTGCAATATCGGGATTGCCCAGTGCAATCATCTGTGCAGCCAGGATTCCGGCGTTTTGAGCGCCATTGATACCGACTGTTGCAACCGGGATTCCGGGAGGCATCTGTACGATCGCCAGCAATGAATCGAGACCGTTAAGCGATGCGTTGATTGGCACTCCAATCACAGGGAGCGTGGTCATTGACGCAATAACGCCCGGCAAATGGGCAGCCATTCCGGCGGCAGCAATAATCACCTGAATGCCCTTTTCTTTGGCTCCCTTAGCAAATTTTTCAACCGCCTCAGGCGTGCGGTGCGCCGACAAGGCGTTTATTTCAAACGGTATTTCCAATTCGTCCAGAACTTTAGCGGCAGCTTCCATCACTCCCAGATCGGAAGTACTCCCCATGATAATACTAACTTTTGGTTCCATCTTTTCGATATTTAATTTTTCCAATAGAAATTAGTTTTGTTACTTTGTCGCTTTATTTTTCGACCCAAAAATAATTGAAAATTACTGAGAAAAAAATCAACCGTAATCTCAAGCCGTATGATGAAGAACGTTAAAATACACGACAAAGAATTCGAGCTGTTTATTCCTTATGAAAAAATCAGGTCTATCGTAGAAGAGATGGCCGAAAAGATGAACAGAGATTTTGAGGGTAAAAACCCATTGTTCCTCTGTATTCTGAATGGCTCGTTTATGTTTGCCGCCGAAATTTTCAAACGCATCGACCTACTCGACGCAGAAATCTCGTTTATAAAACTGGCTTCCTATTCAGGAACTCACACCTCTGGCTCGGTAAAAGAGCTTATCGGACTAAACGAAGATCTCGCGGGAAGGACAGTCATCGTGCTCGAAGACATTGTTGATTCAGGAATTACGATCGCCAACACGATTGAACAGATCAAGGCAAAAAAACCTGCTGATGTGAAGATTGCAACGTTGCTGCTGAAACCCGACGCACTCAAAACAAAAGTACAACTCGATTATATTGGCATTGAAATACCCAACGATTTTATCGTAGGATATGGTTTGGATTACGACGGTAGAGGCCGCAACCTGATTGATATTTACAAAGTGAAGTAAAACCGTAAGAATTCGACTGATGTTAAATCTCGTATTATTTGGCCCACCGGGAGCCGGAAAAGGAACCCAAGCCGATCTTCTGATCAAAAAATTTAACCTGATACACTTGTCCACCGGAGATATGCTCCGAAGCCAGATCGCAGCAGAAACAACGCTTGGCATTGAAGCAAAAAGCTATATGGACAAAGGATTTTTAGTGCCCGACAGCATTGTTATTGGCATGATTAAATCCATTATTCAGGAAAATAAAAATGCAAACGGCTACATTTTCGATGGATTTCCACGAACGGTTGACCAAGCCATTGCTCTCGATGAACTCCTGAATGGAAACGGAACTCCGGTTTCGGGAATGCTGTCGCTGGAAGTGGAAAAGCAGGAACTGATTACGCGCCTGCTCGAAAGAGGAAAAGTCTCGTGTCGCCCGGATGATCAGGATGTTTCGATCATCGAGAACCGTATCCAGGTTTACAACGACAAAACCATGCCGTTGAAAAACTATTACGAAAACCAGAACAAATGCCACAAAATTCACGGTATGGGTTCAATTGAGGATATTGCAGGACGTCTCGAAGAAACAGTTTCTTCATTGGCAGTTGCTGCTTTATAACAAATTGATTTTTAATCGAAAGAGACGAGTGGTTATTCGGCCATTCGTCTTTTTTTGCATATATTGGACAAAAATAATGGTGGCTAGTGCCCCGAAATGAACACAGGAGTTTAAGCAATGGCAGATACAAATTTTGTTGACTACGTGAAAATATACGGCCGTTCAGGAAACGGCGGGCCCGGATCGGCGCATTTCAGAAGGGAAAAAGGAGAACCGAAAGGTGGACCTGACGGTGGCGACGGTGGTCGTGGCGGGCATGTTATTCTTAGGGGCAACGCGCAAATGTGGACCTTGTTGCACCTGAAATATAAACGTCACGTGTTTGCCGGACATGGTGAATCAGGAAGTGGACAGAATTGCCATGGTGCAAACGGAGAAGATATCGTGCTGGAAGTTCCGCTTGGGACAGTTGCCAAAGACGCCGAAACCGGCGAATTCCTGTTTGAGATCGTAAATGAAGGTGAAACAAAAATTTTGGTCGAAGGCGGGCGCGGCGGATTGGGAAATACCAATTTTAAATCGGCCACAATGCAGGCGCCACGCTTTGCTCAACCCGGCGAGCCGTTTGTTGAAGGCTGGTTTACACTCGAACTGAAAATTCTGGCCGATGTTGGTTTGGTTGGTTTCCCCAGTGCCGGAAAATCAACTTTGTTGTCAGTTGTTTCGGCTGCGAAACCCAAAATTGGCGATTATCCGTTCACCACGCTGGTGCCCAACCTAGGCATCGTGAGCTATCGCGACAACCAATCGTTTGTGATGGCCGACATTCCCGGGATCATTGAAGGTGCCCACGAAGGCAAAGGCCTTGGACTCCGGTTTCTGCGCCACATCGAGCGAAACTCGATGTTACTGTTCATGGTTCCTGCCGACTCAAAAGACTATCGCAAAGAGTACCAGATTCTCATTCACGAGTTGGAAGAATACAACCCGGAACTGCTCGACAAAGAACGATTCCTGGTTATCAGCAAAAGTGACTTCATTGATGATGAACTGAAAGCAGAAATCAGCGAAGAAATAAAAGATATTCCGCACTTGTTTATCTCGTCGGTTACCGGCCAGGGAATCCAGCAACTCAAAGACAAAATATGGCAAATACTAAATAAATAGGTCGGTATGCACTAAATGTTGATGATTTGCTATTTTTGGTATTTGCGATTTATAACTTTGGGATGATGAGTTGATCGACAGTAAATCGCAAGATCAATAACCGGTGGATCAACCGAAATTCAACTTTAGGCATTCATTATGGGTATTATAAAACAACTGGATCAATCGCTTTTTCTATTCCTGAACGATCAGCACGGCTTATTTTGGGACAAAGCAATGTTTTTGTTTTCCAGTCGCGAAATCTGGATTCCGTTCTACCTGCTGATAGTCTACCTGATCATTAAAACATACCGAAAAAATGCAATCTACATTTTGTTGCTGATCGGCCTCTCTATTGCAGTGAGTGACCAATTTTCGGTTCTGATAAAAAACCTGGTGGAACGGCCACGTCCATCGAACGACCCGTTGATAAAAGACATTGTACACCTTGTTGCCGGTTACCGTGGCGGCGCCTTTGGCTTTTTCTCCTCTCATGCATCCAATACCTTCACCATAGCAGCGACAGCAAGTATGCTATTTAAAAACCGAAGTTTCTCTGTCACCATTTTTGCGTGGGCAATTTTGGTTTCCTATACCCGAATTTACCTGGGGCTACACTATCCGGGTGACATCCTAACCGGCTGGATTTGGGGTGCATTGTTTGGATTTGGTTTTTATAAACTGATGATTTTAGTTCAGGAGAAATATTTTAAAGCTGTTCATCCTGACATCAAGGTAACATCCATTAGCAGGAACGACGCGCTAATCGCCATCATTTTTGTAATTATTTATGTTGCAACGATACTGGTTACAATCAACAGGCTAACCAAATATCAGTTTTTTGCATCATGACCGATGAAATAAAGAGCGTTTACAAGAGAAAAGCCATTTCTTACAATGTGCTTGCTACCCGGAAGAAGAAGATAATCAGGTTCATTTCACTGGCCAGACTGATTAGCTTTCTAGCGATCTTCCCGTCCTTCTATTATTTGTATCCACAGAGTAGCACAGGCGCGTTTTTATTCTCCGTCGCTTTACTTGGGCTCTTTCTCTTCTTTGTCAGGAGATTTATTCAAACCGAAAAACAATACGAGTTTCTCCTGAACCTGGAAGAAATAAACAACAATGAACTGGCTGCCTGTTCCCGCGATTTAACGGCCTTCGATACTGGTGGCGATTTTACGAATGCCCGCCACGACTACAGCTTCGATCTTGATTTGTACGGCGAAGGCTCCATCTTTCAATTTCTGAACCGAACAGCAACCCAACAGGGAAGGCACCACCTTTCGGATACACTGAATAAAAGCCTGCGCACAGCAAATGAAATCCGTCTCAGGCAAGAAGCAATTGAAGAACTGGCTGCCGAACTCGACTGGCGTCAGCATTTCCTGGCAAAAGGGAAAGAAACTGAATCAAAAAAAGAGCAAACCAAGGGGAAAGTTGCACAACCAATCAATTTAAAATCAGCAGATAAAATCAAGTATCTACTGGCAGTTCTTCCGGTAGCTACCATTTTGTTGCTCGGGTTACTCAGTTTTGGCATCATCGATAGCTCGTTGTTTATTATCGCGGTGCTCTTGCAATGGGCCATTTTGATTTTCTCGGGAAAAACCATCACCGCCTTTAAAAAGCAATTTGAAAATCAATCAAAAATGCTGGAGCGATATGCTGAAATGCTTCACCACATCGAACAAAAAACATTTCGCTCAGCCCTGATGGCAGAACTAAAACAAAAACTGCAGCACAATAACGAGTCAGCCGGATCAATCATTCGCAACCTTCAGAAAATACTGCACGAATTTGAATACCGCCAGAATATACTGGTTGGGTTCACGCTGAATTCGCTTCTGCTTTGGGACCTTCGTTGCGCTTATCGGCTTTTTCGATGGCAACAACATTATGCGAAGGATTTACCTGACTGGTTTGGCGTAATTGCTGAGATAGATGCACTGATCAGTCTCTCCAATTACAATTATAACCATCCGAATTGGGCAATTCCTGAAATTCAAGAGAATCAATTTGAACTGGTAGCCAAAGACATGGGACATCCGTTGATTGATCCACATAAATGCGTGACGAATGATTTCAGCATTTCAGGAAAAGAAAAAATGGTGATTATTACCGGTGCAAATATGGCCGGGAAAAGTACTTTCCTCAGAACCGTTGGCGTAAATCTGGTATTGGCTTCATGCGGATGCCGGGTTTTTGCAAATAGATTCAACTTCAGTCCCATCCGTGTTTTTACGAACATGCGTACAACCGACAATCTGATGAATGATGAATCGTATTTCTATGCTGAACTGCTCAGATTACAAACGATACTGGAGCTACTTCGAAAAGGAGAAAAGCTGTTTGTTATTCTCGACGAGATGTTAAAAGGAACCAATTCTATTGATAAGCTGAATGGTTCAAAGGAATTGATTAAGCAACTTACTTCGCTGAATACGTATGGCATTGTAGCCACCCACGATCTTGGACTTACGGAGCTTTCGCTTGATTATCCAGAAATACTGAAAAACCAATGTTTCGAGGTTCATCTCACATCAAGCGAGCTGACATTCGACTACAAGTTAACTGAAGGTGTAACGCAAACGATGAATGCAACCTTCCTGATGAAAAAAATGGGAATTATTCCTGAAAACAAGAGCAAATAAGTTATTTCAAACGGCACTATTTAAGTACGGTGAAAAACCTTCAGCCCAACAATTCCAGAAACAATGAGGAGAATGCAGATGATTTTGATTAAATCGATCGGTTCTTTAAAGTAGAGAATGCCATATATTACCGTTCCGATGGTGCCAATCCCTGTCCAAACAGCGTAAGCAGTACCCATAGGAAGCTCTTTCATTGCCAGCGAGAGAAAATAAAAACCCACGACCATTGCTATAATTGTAAAAATACTTGGGTACAAACGAGTCCAACCTTCGGAATGCTTCATCGCCACAGCCCATACAACTTCGAGAATACCCGCTATAATGAGATAGAACCAAGCCATTTGATAGGTATAAATATAATCTAAGATTACTATAAAAAAGAAAAACCTCCGTCTCGAAAGAAACGGAGGTAATCAAAGAACGGCAACGACCTACTCTCCCACAAATAAATGCAGTACCATCG
>JAEWME010000315.1 GCA_023393265.1 Bacteroidota bacterium
CTTCGGGATTGTGTTTGCTTTTATCGCCACGAAAAGCAGCATCAGATGAACCCATAATTGGTTGCTTTCCGTCAACAGAAATGGTGTGGTTTCTTTCGTAACTTTTATAAGTATCGGTTCCGGTTCCCAGGTTTCCGGTCCATTTAACTATTGTTTTGTAGTGATGAAGTTTTTTCATTTAAATCTGATTTTACGCAGTTTAGTATAGATAAACTAAGCGTATTATAAATCGCCCAGTTTTGAATTGATTTCGCCCAACCACTGATTATCATATTTTTCGGATAGTTCTCGCGCTTTTAAATAATAGGTTTTGGCAGCGGTTTTATTGTTTTCGCTTACTTCAACATCGCCCAACTGGATGTACAATACAGGGTTATCCGGAATAATCTTTTTCAATGAAGTGAGGAATTTCCTCCTGTTTTCAGTCTCGCCCAGCAAATCATAACAATCGGCAAAACCAATCAGGAAAAACGGAGTGGGTTTTTCATTCCCGATGGCTTTAAAATATTCAGAATAATTCGCTTCAAAGTCGTCCAGTCCTTTTTCTTTTATCAGGTCGAAGAGAGCCTGGCGTTTGTCTTTTTCGGGTTTTTGGGCCTCATTTCCAAATGATACTTCCATAAAATTCTTGGTTACATAGCGTGAGTTTCCGTACATATTCAGCATGCTTACCACAATTGTCCGGGTTTCCGGCTCAAAAAACAAATCGCAGCCAAAACCCATTCCGCCGCCGTTGTGCCCGTAAACAGTTTTTCCCGGTACCATTAAATCGGTATAAATTTCGAGGGCGTAGCCATATTTACTGCTGTGCATGTCCACCTGAGGGGTCATCATTAAATCGAGGTATTGCTTAGAAAGTAATTTTTCGTTCATCAGCGCTTTTGCAAACCGGTAAAAATCTTCGACACAACTTAACCAGCCGCCCGCACCACCCGCCTGCAGGTAATTTAGCGGATATTCGTAATACGTTTTGCTACCAACCCAGCGATAAGGTTTTGCGCCTCTTGCAAAATAACTCGCTGTATCCATTGCGTAATAGGTATTTTCCATAACACAAGGGACAAAAATCTTTTCCTTGCAGTATTCCTGAAATTCCTTGCCCGAAACCTTTTCAATAATGGCAGCCAAAACTTCGAAAGCCGAACTGGAGTAATAAGTTTCACTACCCGGTTCATCAAAGGCAAGCGGATTCGTCTCAATGAAATTCCAATATTCCTCTTTTGAATATTTCTTGAATTCATAACCTGGCCGTTCCCACGGACTGGTAAGCCCCGACTGATGCGTCAGCAGCATGTGCAGTGTCATTTTATCGGCATTTTTTATTTTCGATTCCGGCAAGTAGTCTCTGATTGTTTTCTGAAGGTCGAGTTTACCTGCTTCAACCAATTGCAACACTGCAACTGAAGTAATCATTTTCCCTGTCGATTCGGTTTTAAATAGCGTTGAAGTTGTGTTTTTCTTTCCTGTTTTCAGGTCGGCTAATCCAAAAGCTTCTTCGGTGATAATTTTATCATCGTTTGCGACAAGTACCACACCGTGAAAATTTGTATTTTCATATTCTTGTGCAAGCTGATGAAGTTTGGACTTGAGGTCATTTTGTCCGTTTACTGAAAAAACAGCAAACAAACAGATTGCTAAAAAAATAATTGTTTTCATGTAGTTTCCTTTTAATTGTTCTCTATTCTGAAGATAAAACATGCTGCAAGTTTCAATGCAAAGCAAAGACATTCAGATAGTTTTAACAATCACATAATCATGTGAAATTAAAATTCAGGATAAGAATTTCTAAAAAAAGGAAAACTAAAGGAGCTTGTCTTTGAAGGCTTTAGCGACGGCTTCGCTTTTGCTGTTTACCTGTAGTTTCTCGTAAATCTTTTTGATGTGCGAACGTACCGTATCGATGGCAATAAACATGTCGTTGGCAATCATTTTATAGCTGTAGCCGTTTACCAATAATTGTAAAACCTGCTTTTCCCGGTCGCTCAGATTGTATTCGTTGTTGGTTTGTTGTGGCATTTCCGAAAACATTTTCAGCACCTGGGTTGCAATGGACGAAGTCATGGGCGCGCCACCTGAGGCTACATCGCCAATGTATTCCAACAGTTTGGCTGGTGGTGTTTTCTTCAGGAGATACCCGTTTGCCCCGTTTTTCAGGGCTTCAAAAACGTTTTTATTGTCGTCGAAAACAGTTAGCATCAATACCTTTACGTCCTGATTTTGCTCACGCACTTTCTTGAGTCCTTCTATTCCGTTTACGCCGGGCATATCAATGTCCATCAAAATCACATCGGGTTTCCAGGCCTCCAGTTCAGGAATAATGTTGTTGCAGTTTTTATACGAAGCCATCACATTAAACCCGTCACTGCCGTCAATCAGCATAGTTAGTCCCTCCCGAAGCTGTGGATTATCTTCATAAATCAATACTCGTATCATGATTTTTTTATTTACAAAGCTACAAATCGTAATTTACTTAGAATTCACATAAATATGTGAAAATCATGTGCGGACAGGAATTTCCAAAGAGACCGTAGTTCCCTGGTTTAGTTGACTTTTTATTTCAACCGTTCCTTTTAATAGTTCGGCCCGTTTTTGCATATTTCCGAGTCCGTTTCCCCCATCGGCTGAATTTACATCAAACCCATTTCCATTATCGGATACCACCATGTGCAATCTCTGATTTGCGAGTTTCAAGCTGATTTCAGCTTTTGTGCAATGCGAATACTTTGCAGTGTTGTTCACCGCTTCTTTAAAAATAAGGAACAAATCGCGGCGGGTTTCCATGTCGAGTTTTAGTTCCTGAATGTGCTCGCCAATATTAAAAATAATCTCAATGTCTTTGGGTTCAAGTATTCCTGAAGCATATTCGCGCATTCGTGCCAAAATTTTGAGCATACTGTCGTTGTCCGGCTTAATACTCCAGACAATGTCGTCCATGGCTTCCATCATTTGCTGGCTGTTGTCTGTAATTTTCGAAATATATTCGCTGCTTTTCACCGGGTCGCTCAGCAGTTTTGTTTTGGCCATCGAGCTTAGAATGTTAATAGTGCTCAGCGTTGACCCCACATCGTCGTGCAGGTCGCGTGCCACTTTATTCCTGACTCGTTCAACGGCCAGTAGCTTAATGATTCGCTGCCGGTAGATGTAATATGTTAGCACACCTATGGCAATTATTACGAGAATTGAAAACCATCCTGTTTGATAGAAATGTGGTAAAATGGTGAGTGATAGCGAAGTAATACTTGGTGATTCCTCGCCTTGCAAATTGGCGCATTTTACATTGAATGTGTAATTTCCCGGAGGTAAAGTAGTATACTGTGCCGCCAAATCACGTTCAGCCTTTACCCATTCATTGTTTACGCCGTCAAGCTTGTAGTAGTAAAGTAAATTATCCTGCTGGGCATAACTTAACGACGAGAAATAGATCGTAAAAGAATTTTGATCAGGTTTTAGCCGGATTTCTTTCAGCGAAAGGAGCGAATCGAGTGGAATGAATGTATTGAATAATTTGAAATCGGTTAAAGTTACATTTAATGGATTTGATCTGTGAGATAGCTTTTCAGGAATGAAACCGTACAAAGAGTTATCGCCACCAAACCAAATTTCACCGTTTCGCATTTGTAATTTCGCATTTGCAGGTTTCCCGGCATACACAAAACCATTTCTTTCGGTGTACGACGCAAACATGTTTTTCGAATAATTATAACTTCCCAAACCATTGTTTGTTGAGAACCATAAAATTCCTTCCGAATCCTTTTTCATCTTAAAAACATTGTTCCCGGGTAGCCCATCATATCGGGTCAGTCTTTTAATTTTGCGGGAGTTAATGTTTATGATATTGAGAAGTCCGGTACTCGCGAAAAAAATGCTGTCATTGTATTGTTCCACATCATAAACTGTATTACCAAATAATGTGGGTAAATTTTGATGCTCGTCAGCAAAGTGAAATAATTCTTTTGATCCGGTACTGTCCATCACATAGAGTCCCATCTTGTCGGTCCCCACCCAAATACGTCCTACGGAATCGATGTTCAGGCAAAGAATAGACGCCTGAAAATCGTTTACTTCCCTGAAATTTTGATTGCTGATTTTATCGCCTTTCTTCCAACGAATAAGCTTCCCGTTTTGAAGGCCAAACCATAAATTCCCGCTTTTGTCTGCTGTAATTTGACGTACAGTAGCTCCTTTCATCGACGGCGGGCTCAAAATGTGACGAGCCTTTCTGGTTTTCGGGTCAAACACCACAATATTCCCATTTCGGCAGCCAGACCAGATAAGACCTTCTGGCTCTTGCTGATACAAAGCCCAAACCATTTTGAAATCCTTTTCATTAATCCCCTGATACAGGTTAATATTATCCTGCAGTACGAATTGATTGTTGAAAATCAAGATCCCTCTTCCCCACGTTCCAATCCAGATCTCTCCGTCCTCCGTTTGCAAAATAGAATTAATCAGTACATCATCCTTTGTGCCATTCCCGAAAATGTAATTATAGGCGTTTTCCTGA
>JAEWME010000317.1 GCA_023393265.1 Bacteroidota bacterium
CCGGCAAGCCAATGATCGGGCGTATTTTCAGGAACGGCCAAAACAGGAACTTTCGTGTTAAAAATGATACTGGCCGTTGTGGTACCAATCAAATCTTCGGAATGTGCATCACCTCCCCGAATGCCCATCACCACGATTTTGGGCGGATGAATCCGGATATACGAAAGAATGTCGTCGTCGGCCTCTCCCACTTTGACGATGTACTCGGGCTTTGCTTTTTTCCACCGCCCGTAATCAATTTTTGCAGTCAACTCTGTCAGGAAAGACTCAAATTTTTTAGTTGTGGCCTTTTCGGTCATTTCGTAATTGAGAAACAACGCCGAGTCGTAAACAATCACATCAGAATAAGGAATGGTCAGAAATTCGGGCTGCGGTGTTGAATGATACAAAACCATTTTCGACCCCAGTTTTTCGGCAATATCAAATCCCAATACGGCAGCTTTCAGCGAATACGCCGAAAAATCAATCGGAACCAGCACATAGTTTTCGCGCTTTTTGCCGTCAACTGACATCTTGCCCAGCATCTTCTCCAGTATCGGGAAAGCCTGCCTGGCGTCCTTTTCAACAATCCGGATCCGGACACCCGTGTCGTTTCCATCCTGAAGAAAATCTACTTTTTCGAGAACACAGTCGATGCCTTCTGCTTCGAGCAGCGATCGCAAGATTTCTGCTTTTGGATAAGGCAATGAAGCCAATGTTGTTAACTTGTCATCCATAGCCCGTCGTTTTTAGTCTGCTTTTGTTTCTCTTATTTCGAGATTCAGGAGAAATTGGTTACCAAAAGCAGGCAAATTTTAGCCATGCCGGATATGTTCTGCAACCTCCTGCTCCAAAAACGAAAAAAGCCTGACTAAAAGAGCAGACTTTTTTATCAATAACTAATTTAATAACATTTTGCTTTAATAAAAAAACATTATCGCTGCTAATAGATCTTTTATTACTGTTCAACAACAATATTGCTCTATTTTTAAAGTTATTTGTTTTATTTTATCTCTATTTATACTGTCAAAATAAAAACAAACAAAACATAGAATGTCAGTAATATATTTCGTATAAAAAAGTGAAAAGTAACTTATTACAGATCACTAGGACCATTATGAATAATAAAAAATCAAAGCATAAGTTCTTTTTTGCTTATCGTTAAGAAATACTGAGTTTTAGTTATTTCATTCTTGTTTATTTTCAACTTCACCTAAAAAACAAACTTTATTAACTAAACCTTTTATGGAATTTACAAAATATCTACAATGCCCGATTACAAAAAATAAGCTCGAATTAATTGGTAAAGAAGACTTTGCAGCTTTCAATTTATTGGGAACATTTGATTCTTTTGGAATGTTGACTCAAGGGCTGATTGATCAATCGCATCAGTACTTTTATCCAATATTTAACGACATTATTATTCTTCACGAGCAATATGCAACTTTTATTGGTTCCAAAGCCAATGAGAAATCAAAATTATCTTTTGATAAAAAACGCGTTTTTGACTACTATAATAAAGTAAACTATAAAGTAAAAGATTCATTCAAGATTTATGAAGATAGTCCCAAATGGGTAGATTTTAGAGAAGTTTCTTCAACCTATATTAATAACTCCTTTACTAAAGCTGCCTGTTATTATCCAAAACAAGGACGATTCTTTTTAGACATTGCCTCTGGCCCTATAGGTCTGGCCGAATATATGGCTTTAGCTGATGGATATGAACTTAGAATCTGTGTCGACATTTCAATAAATGCGCTAATTAAAGCTAAAGAAAATATTGAGCGTGCTGGGAAAAGGGGGGTATTCATCTGCGGAGACATTACAAACATTCCAATTCAGGATAACTCATGCGATACTGTTTTATCTCAGCATACATTATATCATATACCAAAGAATGATCAGTCGATAGCTGTAAAAGAGTTGTACAGAGTTGCAAAACCTGAAGCGAAAATTGTGATAATTTATAATTGGTTCTATCATAGCTGGTTTATGAATATCAGCCTGAATATAATCCAGGTTTATAGAATATTACGGCATTTTGCCGGGAAACTATACGTTCGTATATTTAAGTCAAAGCCTCGGTTATATTTCTATGCACATAGCCCAAGATGGTTTAAACGTAATTTTGAATTTAGTAGCGACATTGAAATATATTGCTGGCGTAGTACCAATAAATATTTTTTAGATACTTACGTTCATAAATGGTTGTTCGGCAAGCATCTTTTAAACTGGTTAATGGGCATCGAAAATAAACATTCGAAATTCATGGGTTTGTTTGGAGACTATCCCGCAATTGTTATCACAAAAAGAAAAAATAAAACCCACAATGTGTGATCGAAAAAGAAATCTGGCTTAGAACATTGTGTTGCATTTCTCATACTTCAAGTTAAAATATCAATCAGTAAAACTGCCAGATTGAAATCTGAAAAAAAAGCCTGCCCCAAAGAGCAGACTTTTCACTAACTAAACCTTACCTAAAACCCTAAACATCTACCTGTTGATGAATATTTTATACGACCACGGTGTTAGCGACAAGGTCGCGTCTGCTCCAAGGCTAATCTTTTCTCCGGAAAAATAATCAGTATAGTCTCCCGGCTTTTGCATTTTCACTGATGTTTCGCAGGGTTCACCCGAGAGATTGAAAACGGCAATCACTTCATTGCCATCTTTTTCCCGCGAGAAAGCAAAAACCCGATCGGGAACGGAGACGTCAAGCAAATTCATCGACCCGCCATAAGTGCCATTCCACAAAGCCTGATTGTCGTGCTTCAGTTTTACGAGCGACGCGTAAAATTTTTGCATACTCAAATCGCTCCAATTGATTGTATCTTTTTCGAAGAACAACAAACGCTTTTTCAAGCCGACTTCCTGTCCGCTGTAAATCAGGGGCATTCCCTCCACCGTAAAAGTCAGCGCAGCAAACGCCTGAACGGCATCACCCATTCTTTCGTATTCGCTTCCAGCCCAGCTATTTTCATCATGATTGGTAATGAACTGCATCGGGAACGACCCGGGAGCATATTTATTTGCTTCTCCTGAAAAATAAGCGCGAATGTCAGCCGCATTCTTTTTACCCTGAGCAACATCGTTTATCAGGTGGTGAAATTTCCAGGCATAATCCGATTCGAATGCTTTCTCCAGAAAGCCCGGATGATCTTCGTCTTCGGCCAGCATAAAAACCGGTTTTACAGAATCGAGCGAAGCAGTTGCCGCTTCCCAGAAATCCTGCGGAACACCCCAGGCCACGTCGCACCTGAAACCGTCGATGTTGGTTTCGTTCAGCCAAAATTTCATCGCGTCGATCATTGCATGGCGCATGGGCTGCGAATCGAAATTCAGATCAGCAATGTCGCTCCAGTCCAGATTTGGCGGAATAATTGCACCGGTTGAATCATGCGTGTACCATTCCGGATGCTCCGTTATCCACGGATTATCCCAGCCTGTGTGGTTCGCCACCCAATCGACAATGACCTTAAAGCCCATTTCGTGCGCTTTATTCACCAGGTTTTTAAAATCATCCATCGTACCAAATTCAGGATTGATGGCTTTGTAATCTTTTACCGAATAATAAGAACCCAAGCTTCCTTTCCGGTTTTTTATTGAAATTGGTGTAACCGGCATCAGCCACAAAATATCGACGCCCAGTTCTTTCAGCCTTGGCAGGTGCGCTTCGAACGCTTTGAAAGTTCCTTCAGGCGTGTATTGCCGAATATTCACTTCGTAAGTTACAGCACTTTTTGCCCATTCGGGCGTGTGTCCCGGTTGATCAACATTTTTGGGGGCTGGTTGGCAGGCGAAAACGATAAACGCCAGCAAAATGGCATACAGCTTATTCATAATTTTCTGATTTAGGTGCTTGTTTCTACAACTTCTTTAGTCCTTTAGCCTCAGCCTTATCTGCAATTTCGATAATACTGATGGCATAGCCGCCACCCGGAGCACATTGCTGTTTCAGCAACGACTTACTGGTAACCAAATATTTTTTGATGGTATATGCCTGCGGATTGGTTTTATAATGAGCGTCCGGAGCATCGGCATAAACAGTAGCCACGTATTGTTTTCCTTCATCCAGAAAATCAAACTTCACGCTCGACAAATAACCGTTCTCTCCAACTGTTGTACCCACAAACCAGTTACTGGTTCCTTTGGCTTTTCGTGCCATGGTAATGTATTGGCCCGGTTCGGCAGCCAAAGCGCGCGAATCGTCCCAGTCAACCGCAACGTCTTTAATAAACTGGAAAGCATCCGGAAAACGTTTGTAATTTTCGGGAAGGTCGGCAGCCATTTGCAATGGGCAGTACATGGTAACATACAAAGCCAGTTGTCGCGCCAGGGTTGAATTGACATGCGAATGGTTCTCCGGATTGAGCTTCGAAATGTCCATTTCAAAAATTCCCGGCGTGTAATCCATTGGCCCGCCAATCAAACGGGTGAATGGCAAAATCGTTGTATGAAATGGTTTGCTTCCGCCGAATGCTTCATATTCTGTTCCACGGGCCGACTCGTTTCCAATCAGGTTCGGATAAGTGCGGCATAAACCGGTCGGACGAACAGCCTCGTGCGCGTTAACCATGATTTTATAGTCAGCCGCTTTCTTCACTGCATATAAATAATGATTCACCATCCACTGGCCGTAATGGTATTCGCCGCGCGGAATAATGTTTCCGACATAACCGCTTTTCACAGCATTGTAACCATTATCCACCATAAACTGGTAAGCATCATCCATGTGGCGTTCATAGTTTCGAACCGACGACGATGTTTCGTGGTGCATCATTAAACGTACTCCTTTTGAGTTTGCATAGGCCTGTAGCATCTTCAGGTCGAAATCGGGATAAGGCGTAAGAAAATCGAACACATAGTCTTTCGATTTGCCGAACCAGTCTTCCCAGCCCACATTCCAGCCTTCAACAAGCACTTCGCTAAAGCCGTTTTCGGCAGCAAAGTCGATGTATTCTTTAACTTTTTCGTTGTTGGCAGCATGTTTGCCATTAGGTTTCGCCTTCGAATAATCGAACGAATCAAGTTTTACCGAAGGGGCATCAGTATATGCCCAGGTGCTTTTCCCGGTGATCATTTCCCACCAAACACCGATGTATTTCACTGGCTTGATCCATGAAGTATCTTTGATTTTACTGGGTTCGTTCAAATTCAATGTCAGTGTCGACTGCAAAATGTCGGTGGCTTTGTCGCTCACAATTACGGTGCGCCAGGGCGAAGTGCAGGGTG
>JAEWME010000404.1 GCA_023393265.1 Bacteroidota bacterium
AGCACTACTGCAATCAGCCTGACTGCTACCGGCGATGGTTCATACCTGTGGAGCAATGACCTCGGTACGGAGGCAACTGTCTCAGTTACTGAACCGGGTACCTACACCGTAACTGTTACTTCAGCAAACGGTTGTACAGACCAGGCCTCAATCGTAATCGATCAGAACATCACTCCTCCAATGGCCGGTATTACCAACAACAGCGGTACGACAGTACTCACCTGTACGACTTCTTCGATCAGTGTAACTGCTACCGGCGGAGTTGGCTATGCATGGTCCAACGGACTTGGAAACAGTGCAACCACCAATATCATGAATCCGGGAACCTATACCGTAGTTGTAACTGGTGCCAACGGATGTACAGATGTTGCCAGCATTACGGTCACTGAAGATAAGACAGCTCCTGTAGCCGTTATAACCAACAATACCGGTACTGCCGTATTGAGCTGCAGCACCCCGTCGATAAGTCTGACAGCCTCCGGCGGCCAGTACTATAGCTGGAATAACGGACTTGGAACAAATGCCACCGTGCAGGTAACTAATCCTGGAACCTACACCGTCACAGTGACAAACGCCAATGGTTGTTCAAACAGCAAGAGTCTTGTGATCTCGAAGGCACCAGCGATTACCAGTCTGACAGCAAGTGCTGGGACGATCAGTACCTACGGAGGAACAACCACGCTGACAGCCACTGTATCCGGAGGAACATCTCCTTATCAATACAGTCTGAACGGGGGTGCCTATCAATCCTCCAACGCGTTTACCGTTTCTGCAGGAACTTATACGGTTACTGTACAAGATGCCTACGAATGTACTGCAACTTCGAACACCGTGACCGTTACTCAGCCTACCCAAGGAAACCGTTACACAACACTCGTTTACACGGGAACAAGTTCGGTACAGTATTATTCTGCTGCCAGCCTGTCGGCCACACTGTATGATAACAGAACCGCAAGGGGAATCAGTGGCAAAACCATTACGTTCACTATTGGTACCCAAACCATCTCGGCCACAACTAACAGCAACGGACGTGCTTCAGCATCGCTGATCATGACACAGCCCGCCGGAAGTTACCGGCTAGTCACTAATTTTGCCGGTGACGCAACATACAGGTCCAGTGGCGACAACGATTCGTTCACTATCACAAGAAAGTCGGTAACTGCAAGCCTGACTGGAACTGTGACCAAGATTTACGATGGAACAACAGTTGCTTATATGTCACCTGAAAATTATGTACTGACAGGAACCATTTTGGGCGATGATGTTAACCTTAATAATCCGGCAACAGGAACCTACAGCAATAGAAATGTAGGAACCGGCAAACGGGTTACAGTCTCGGGACTTTCTCTTGTCGGTCAGGATGCAGCTAATTATACTCTGACTAGCTCAACAGTAAGTGCTTACATCGGAATCATCAGGTCTTCAAATTCTGGCGGCAAGTCTGCTGAGGCTGGAGAAGAAGTAACAACTGACGTCTCTGCTATTCAATTTGTAGATATGAAGGCATTCCCGAATCCATTTACCGAAAAGTTAAATATTGAATTCAGCAGCACTGTTGATTCTCATGCAAAACTTGAAATATTCAACATTGCGGGATCTAGACTGGAAGTATTATTTGACGGCGATGTCAATGGATTGCAATTATATACTTCAGAGTATATACCTCGCTTAACAAGCAGCCAGGTAGTGATTTATCGCCTGACGATCGGTAACGATGTCAAGATCGGTAAAATGATCTATCAGGAACGCAGATAATCTCATGCATTCGTGAAAAAGGGTTTCCAGTTAGTAAATGGAAACAGTTACTAAAAAACAGGCGTCAATTAAGGCGCCTGTTTTGTTTTTGACTGAAAAATATTCTTTCAATTCTTTCCTGAATTTTGGTTTGAAATACTTTCTTCCGGATGTAACTTTACACTTCAAAATCTTTTCGGGATGATACTTAAAATTCTATTCGTCATTGCAATTATCCTGCAGTTTTTTGCCGTAGGTGTTGCCATCAAGCTGACTCGGGTAACCAAATACAACTTCTCGTGGATGTTGTTAACCATCGGCTTCATCCTGATGGCCATTATGCGGCTGGTTGAATTTCTTCCGTATATCAATGTAATTAAACCTCAGGATTACAGAGAAATATATGTTTGGGGCGGAGTAATTACGTCACTCGCATTTGCCATTGGAGTTTTTATGATCCAACGAATATTTAAATACATGAAGCGGGTGGAGGATTCCCGGCGTCTAACCGAAAAAATGTTCCTGAATGCGATTATTCAAACCGAAGAACGCGAACGAAAACGTTTTGCCAAAGATTTGCACGACGGACTCGGCCCATTGCTTTCAACCGTTAAATTATCGGTTTCGTCGCTGGCACAAATGAAGCACGATCCGGCGTCACAGGAAATTGTTGAGAATACGGAGTTGGTGATCAACGAGGCCATCAAAAGCCTGAAAGAAATCTCAGACAACCTTAGTCCGCACGTATTGAATAACTTTGGTTTAGTCAGGGCGCTGAATAATTTCATCAACAAAATTAACATCGCCAAAACCATCAGGATTAACCTTTTGACGGACCTGAAAGATGAACGGTTTGACAGCAACGTGGAAGTAGTGCTTTACCGTGTTATTTGCGAGTTGATAAACAACACCATTAAACATGCGCACGCAAAAAAGATTCATATATCTTTGACGAAAGATGGCGAATACCTCAGTATTCTTTACAAAGACGACGGAAAAGGTTTCGATGTTTCGAAGGTGATCGATCAGCCAACCGGTACCGGGATGGGTTTTTCGAACATCTATTCACGCATTAATTCGCTGAAGGGCG
This sequence comes from Bacteroidota bacterium, assembly GCA_023393265.1. GTDB lineage: Bacteria > Bacteroidota > Bacteroidia > Bacteroidales > Prolixibacteraceae > Aquipluma. The sequence continues at coordinate 2,825 of JAEWME010000404.1, forward strand.
AAATAAAAGTCGAAAGTGAAAACAAAAGAGGTACACTGGTCAATATTAAAGTTTTGATGCATGACGAATAATCCGGTAAAAAGAAAAGTAATGCTGGTCGACGACCACACGTTGTTCCGAAACGGACTTCGTATTTTGCTGAACAACATGGAAAATTACCGTGTAGTTGGCGAAGCTTCCAACGGAAAACAGTTCATCGACTTGCTACAGAAAGAGGTCCCCGACCTGGTACTGATGGACATCAGCATGCCGGTGATGGACGGAATTGAAGCTTCTACCCTCGCCCACGAAATGTATCCTGACCTGAAAATTATCACGCTCTCGATGTATGGCGAAGAAGACTATTACTATAAAATGGTCGACGCCGGTGTAAAAGGTTTTGTCCTGAAAAATTCCGACATTAAGGAAGTGAAGAATGCGCTCGATGTGGTGTACGATGGTGGGTCGTTCTTTTCTTCTGAATTGCTGCAAAACCTTGTAAATAACCTGAAATCATCGAGCAAAAGCAAAGAATTCCAGGCCGAATTATCGGAACGCGAAATGGAAATTTTAATCCTGATTTGCAAAGGACTTTCGAATCAGGAAATCGGCGACCAGCTTTTTATCAGCAAAAGAACGGTAGACAAGCACCGGGCCAATATCCTCGAAAAAAGTGACAGCAAAAACACCGCGCAATTGGTTGTTTACGCCATTAAAAACCGGCTGGTAGAATTGTAAAAGCTTAAAAACTATAGCTTAGAATCGGGTTCCTGATCAGGGGTTTTGCGTTTTCTGAACCTGAATTTATTTTTCAGTTTTACTAGAAATTCCTTACCAATCAGGAAGATGCCTAAGTAGAAAGTTATTTCTCCGGCGATAATTAAACCGGTTGATATGGCAGCCAACCGACCTGCTGAAAATCCTAAAAAAGGAACAACAGTCAGTAATCCCCAGCAAATCATCGAAAGCCCGAAAATAATGTATCCTGCAATTTTTGCCATAGCGAGAAGTCAATTGAATGCAAAACAATTTATTGACTGGAAAAGATCATAAAATGATGTCGAAAAAACATCATCCTGAGTTTATTTCAGGACAGGAAAAACAAGCGCATTTATACACTGAGACAAGTTCGGAATGACCAAGCTTTTATTTTTATCGATGCCCGAAGCCGGTTAGTGTTTCTGAAGCAGTTCCAGCATCTTCCGGTCGAGTTTGTGGCCATGCCAGTCTTCGTATTGAACATCGGCTCTGCCGGAATCGAGTAGGCCGAAGTCGCCCCTGAAATTCCACAAGGCATATCCAATTCCGTTTTCGGTTAAAATATCGAGAACATCGCCAAACCACGCCATGAAAACGTCATGAGGCGTTTCGCGCCAGCATCCACATTCGCCACAATGCACACCAACTCCTTTTTTTACTAGTTCGATCCATGGCTGGTACAAGTCTTCCAGATTCTTACGGCTAAAATTTTGTCCGTCAATCATGCCAGGCCAAACTGGCTTTGGCGCATCATCCGGGTTCTTGTATACCCATGGTGCCCGGTAATGCGAAATGTAATGCGGATAATATCCTCTGCAGCTTTGGGCAATGTCTAAGTCGGCAATTTCGGGAATAACCGAAGCGCCGACATCATTTCCATCAGCAATGACCAAATGATTAGGATTCGATTTTCGGATAGCGGTTGCGGCAGCCAAGGCAACTTTCCGGTAAACATCTCCCGGAACGGTTTTCCTTTCACCGAACTGATCGTTCATATCATCGCGCCAACTGGGTTCATTCACCAAGTCGAAACTGATTTTTTTCGAGGACACGTTGGCAAACCTTTTTCCCCACATCTCCCAGTGAAAGCAAAAAGCATCCTGCGCAGCCTGGTCCTTCCATAAATTATAAGGCTCGTTAAAACCAGCATTCACACAGTAACCAGGTGCCCGATGCAGGTTCAGGCTCACATGAAGTCCGGCTTCCTGTGCAGCCAGAATCAAAGCCTGAATTTCGTCTACTGCTCTCTCATCGATGTTCACTACATCATCCGGCGTTACATTTTTGCCCCGATCGAAACTGATATAACGCGGATAAGCAACCGGAAAACGAACAAAATCGAAACCCCAGTCGGCCATCCATTTAAAGTCATCTTTCGTCGTTTTTGAAGCACTATTATCCCTCGAAGGATAAGGACCAAAATAATCGAGCAGATTAAAACCTCGCCAGCGCGGAATCGAATTTTTAATGACTGAAGCAGAAGCATTTCCGGCAGCGAATGCAAAATTTCCGGAGAATGCAGCGCCAGCCGCAAGCAAACCGGTTGTTTTAATAAAATCCCTGCGGTTTACTGATTTGTTTTTCATAGGTTTAAGTTTGGTGTAGTTAATTGTATGTTGCTAATTTAATGCAATAACGAATTCAAATTTAAATTGTGCCGTGATTTATGAAATTCAACAAGAACGAAACAATATATTTGCAGCATTTAATTCACAACAAATGATACTCGATAAAATTGAAAATGCCCCGTCTTACTATGGCATCAGTGCAAATCTGAAAAAAGGATTCGAATACATCCTAAATACCAACCTTCTGGAAGTTCCTGTTGGCCGGCACGAAATTTTGGGCGATGATGTGTTTGCACTTGTCAGCGAGTACCAAACCAAAGTGCATGAAGAGTGTATTCCTGAAGCGCATCAAATTTTCACCGATATTCAATTCATCATTTCAGGAGAAGAGTTGATCGGATATGTACCTCAAAACGGACAAAAAGAGTCGATTCCATATCAGGCAGAAAGAGACATTGCTTTTTATAATGAAGAAACCACACAACTCTGGCTCCAACAAGGCATGTTTGCTGTATTTTTCCCACAGGATATTCATCGCCCGTGCATGTTAATCAATCGTCCTGAAAATGTAAAAAAAGTAGTTATCAAAGTCCGGATTTGATTCAATTTATTTTTTCCTGAACCAAAATTATCAGGAAAAGCGCTTTATTTTTTAGTCAAACCAGTGGATTCGGTGCTGTCAAAGAATTGTTATCAGGAGCTTTTTTTCCTATTTTTAAACGATTTTTAAACGACACCTAAATCCATTATTTTATGAGACGCTTATTCCTGCCTTTCATTTTTTTATCTTCACTTTTACTGACGAGTGCTTCAATCCTTGCACAGGAACGATATAAAGAAGAGATAACCGATTCCATAAAAATTGAAACATTCACCTATGCGTTTAAAGACGGCCAGTCGCTCGATATGGATGTGTATTCTCCGGCCTTTGATCAGGAAACCAGGCGACCGCTAATTTTTTACGTCCACGGCGGCGGTTTCACGGGTGGAACTCGCAACGATGGTGGCATTCAAAAATTTTGCAGGCGACTGGCTGGCTATGGTTATGTTGTCTCCTCCATTTCGTACCGGCTGACCCGAAAAGATACGCCAACCGGTTTTGGATGCGATTGCCCGGCGGTTGACAAGCTCAACACGTTTAACGAAGCTGTTGAAGATGTTCAGGATGCAACCTATTTCATGATTCAGCGCCGGGAAAGTTTCGGGATTGATCCTCAAAAAATCATTCTCTCCGGAAGCAGTGCCGGGGCCGAAACTGTGTTAAATGCAGCCTACTTGCCACCATATTGTTATGGGCTCGACAGCGGCCCTGTTTCGTATGCGGGGGTCATTTCAATGGCAGGCGCCATTCCCGACACCGCAAAAATCTACAACGAATCAGCCGTTCCATCATTGCTTTTCCATGGCACCTGCGACAACCTGGTTCCTTACGCAAGTGCACCGCACCACTACTGTAAAGAAAACCAGGCTGGTTATATCATGCTTCACGGAGGATACACCATCGCACAGAAACTGAAAAAACTTGGAACACCTTACTGGCTGATTACTTATTGCAATGCCGGGCACGAAATTGCGGGGACTCCAATGAACGACAACTTCAATGAAATTATCGAATTCTGTTATTCCTACGTTGTTCATAAAGGTACCGGGCAAAAAACAACAATTATTAAAACCGACAAACAACCGTGTGACTATGGAGTTTTCGATTTCTGTTCAGAATAAAAACTAGACAATATTCAAAACAGTAACTATCTATCAACATTGAAAAAATTATATGCAAATGAAACGTGTTCTTCTAATCCTCATTTTATTTTCAAGCCACTTTCTGATGGCTCAAAATATCGACGTAATCACCTACAACATCCGCTTCAACAATCCGTCGGACGGAGAAAATGCCTGGCCCAGACGCAGCGATCAGTTGATTGCTTTGCTACAGTTTCATCAGCCCGACATTTTTGGACTGCAGGAAGCACTGATCGGCCAGATTGAAGACATTCAGAACAAAATGCCGAAAATGAAATGGGTGGGTGTTGGCCGCGACGACGGAAAGAAAAAAGGTGAGTTCTCCCCTATTTTTTACAATGCTGAAAAATATAAGCCGGTGAAACAGGGCACTTTCTGGCTTTCGGAAACGCCAACCAAGCCAGGGCTCGGATGGGACGCAGCCTGCAATCGTGTTTGTACCTGGATTATTCTTGAAACTGATAAAAAAGAACACCGCTTTTTGGCGATGAACACCCATTTCGATCACATGGGAACAAAAGCGCGGGCTGAATCGGCAAAACTTATCCTGAAAAAAATCAAGGAGATTAATACAGAAAATCTTCCGGTGATTCTAACCGGCGATTTCAACATGACACCGGATCAGGAACCAATCGCGCTAATCTCGAAAGAACTAAGCGATTCGCGCGGAGCCAGTAAAAAATTGCCTTACGGCCCAACCGGAACCTTCAATGGGTTTAAATTCGACAGCCCGCTCAAAGATCGCATCGACTATATTTTTGTAAACGACCGCGTAGAGGTGAAAAGATATGCCGTACTTTCCGACTCGAAAGACCTGCATTACCCTTCCGATCACCTCCCGGTGTATGTCAGCCTCGAACTTAAAAAACCAGAGAAACCGAAAAAATGAAACGAATATTCCTGTCTTTCGTTTGCCTTTCTTTAATGAACTGCCTCGACCTTCAGGCGCAAAAAACCGAAATTCTGTATTTGTCAGGAACAGACTGCGATCATACAGTGAACTGGGATTTTTACTGTACAGCAGGCCGCAACTCGGATAAATGGACACAGATTCCAGTTCCATCCAATTGGGAACTGCAAGGATTTGGTACCTATAATTACGGGCACGATAAAGACGAAGAAAGAGGCAAAGAGACGGGAATGTACAAATACCAGTTCGCCGTTCCGAAGGAATGGAAGAATAAAGAGATTAACATTGTTTTTGAAGGATCGATGACCGACACCCGGGTAAAAATAAATGGCTACCTGGCCGGAAGGGTCCATCAGGGCGGGTTTTACAGGTTTAAATACGACATCAGCGAACTGGTACGGTTTGGTCGCGAAAACCTGCTCGAAGTTTCGGTGGCCAAGCATTCGGAGAACGAGGGCGTGAACGAAGCCGAACGACGCTGTGACTTCTGGATATTAGGCGGAATTTACCGCCCTGTTTACCTCGAAGCAAAACCCAAAACCAACATCGGGCGCATCGCATTGGATGCCACTGCTGACGGGTCATTCAAAATGGATGTTTTCCTGAATAACATCTACAAAAGAATGGAACTGAAAGCGCAGTTGAAAACACTGTCGGGAGTGCCTGTTAGTTCGCCGTTTTCGGTGATCGTCGAAAAAAATCAGTCGGTTGCATTTCTCCAGGCTTTTGCCGATAATATTCAGCCGTGGTCTCCCGAATTTCCCAACCGGTACAAGATCGATCTCCAGTTGATTGATGAAATAAATGTGGTTCATGAAATAAGCGAGAAATTTGGATTCCGAACGGTTGAAGTCCGCGAGAGTGACGGCATTTATGTGAACGGCGAAAAAATCATGTTTAAGGGTGTTTGCCGCCATTCTTTCAGGCCAAATTCGGGTCGTTCGCTCAGCAAGCAAATCAGCGTCGAAGATGTGAACACCATTAAAGATATGAACATGAATGCGGTGCGAATGTCGCACTATCCGCCCGACATTCACTTTCTGGATGCCTGCGACTCACTGGGTCTTTTTGTACTCGACGAACTTGCGGGCTGGCAGACTTCGTACGACACCAAAGTGGGTTCGATACTGGCGCAGGAGATGATTGAAAGAGACATCAACCATCCGTCGGTGGTGATTTGGGACAACGGGAACGAAGGCGGCTGGAACATTGAACTCGATCACTTTTTCGACGAGCTCGACCCGCAGAAACGGCCACTGATTCACCCATGGGCTGAATTCAGGAGCATGGACACCCAGCATTATAAGGATTATAACTACGGAGTTGGAACACATCAGCAAGGAAGAAAGATTGTTTTCCCGACTGAATTCCTGCACGGACTGTACGACGGAGGTCATGGCGCCGGACTGGAAGATTATTGGAATCTGATGCTTGGCAATCCATTGTCTGCAGGAGGTTTTTTGTGGGACTACGCCGATGAAGCGGTTGTAAGAACCGACTTAAACGACATGCTCGACACGAAGGGAAACCTTGCTGCCGACGGTATCCTGGGGCCACACCTCGAAAAAGAAGGAAGTTTTTACGCAATCAAAGAAATATGGTCGCCGGTTTTCTTTGCTAAAAGATACATCACACCAACATTTAACGGAGAGTTTCCGGTTGAGAACAGGTATATTTATACAAACCTGAAAGAATGTAAATTCACCTATCAACTGGCAACTTTGCCCGGGCCAATCGAAACGACCAAAACAATAACTGACAGGGGAACCATCGATTCTCCGGATGTTTTTCCCGGACAAGAAGGAAAACTTCGCATGTTCTTGCCACTGCATTTTTTCGATAATGATGTACTTTATATCACGGCAACTGATCCGCATGGAAGAGAAATTTACACGTGGAGCTGGCCCATCCAAAGTGCTGCAACTACTGCGGCTAAAATTGTTAGTGAAGAAAAAGCTGGCAAAGTCAGGATTATTGAAGATGGCAGCGGAATTACAGCACAAATCAACGATCTTTCGTTTAAATGGGACAAGCAAACTGGCTATCTTTCAGGAGTAAAAAACGGGAGCCAGCGCATTCGATTTGCACACGGCCCAGCCCCCGCTGCGGGAACAGCAGAACTTCAGGAAATAAAAAATTACAGCGAAGATGCCAATTACATCATCGAATGCAGCTATAAAGGTTACCTGAAAAATGCCAGGTGGACCATCCTGCCTTCGGGCTGGCTGAAACTCGAAGTACAGTACCAGCCGCCTTATCAAAATAAATTTATGGGTATCAGTTTCGACTACCCCGAGGAAATGGTTGAAGGCATTTGCTGGATGGGAAACGGTCCGTACCGCGTGTGGAAAAACCGGATGAAAGGCACGACGCTCGACGTTTGGGAAAAGGCATATAACAACACGATAACCGGAGAGAAAGACTGGATTTATCCTGAATTTAAAGGCTATTTCAGGAATTTTTACTGGGGCACGATTCAATCGAAAGAGCAGGATTTTACCATTGTTTGTCCAGACGAAGATATTTTTCTAAGACTTTTCACTCCTAAAAAACCAGCCGGAGCATCGAACGACAACACATCACCTGAATTTCCTTCAGGCAATATTTCATTTTTGCAAGGTATCGACGCCATCGGCACCAAATTTAAACAACCGGAACAACTTGGCCCGATGAGCCAACTTAATTTGTCGTCAGGCGAAAAAAGCATCACACTGTATTTTAACTTCGGAAACGAATAAACATGAAGAAACTCATTACCATTGCATTTATCGCCCTGTTTGCTGCAGGAAATTTAAGTGCACAAAATGAAAAAGCGATGAATAAAGAAGAACAACCTAAGCTGGCCGTGCTTTGGACAAGCGGTGATCCGGAAGTTGCAGAAAAAGTTTGCTTTATGTACACGCTCAATGCGAAAAAACAAGGATGGTTTGACGAAGTGGTCCTGATTGTTTGGGGACCGTCGGCCAAATTACTTGCAGAAAACCAAGCCCTTCAGGATTACCTGAAGAAAATGCAGGAACAGGGAGTCCGCGTTGAAGCGTGCATCAATTGCTCCAACATGTATGGCGTGACCGACAAACTCAAAGAAATGAACATCGATGTGAAAGGAATGGGAATTCCGTTAACCGGCTATCTGAAAGACAACTGGAAAGTACTGACGTTCTGATTTTCTTACAAATTTATAATGACTGGCTGAATCTCCCATGTTTTAGCCGGTCTTTTCGTTTCATAACTCAGAGAGACGACAGGCTAAAATAAATACGCAGAAATGCTTAGCAGAAATAAGATTTTACGCTGAACAGAAAGATCAGCAGGCATGGTACATTCGTTTTGTTATTACCCTCAAACCAAAATGAAACTGTACCAGGAACTTATCAGGGATGTCCGGATCAGGGAAGGTCTGAAATCGTGCATGAACTGCGGTGTATGTACGGCCATCTGCCCCGCCGCCGAATTTTACGACTACGACCCGCGCATCATCGCCGGAATTGTACAATCAAAAGACGATCGGAAAATAGAAGAACTGCTGAAGAGCGACACAATTTGGTATTGCGGCGAATGTATGTCGTGCAAAACCCGCTGCCCGCGCGGAAACACTCCCGGGCTGATCATCATGGCTCTCCGAAGTCTCTCCCAGGATTTAGGTTATTTTGTCGAATCGGAGAAAGGCCGCCAGCAGTTGGCCATCAAGCGGGTGATCGGCGAAAATATCGTTTACAAAGGATATTGCGTTTTGCCCGAAAGCCTCATTCCGGAGCTTCATCCGGAGCAAGGACCTGTCGGCGAATGGATTTTCAACAATAAAGAAGAAATTTACGAACGGGTTGGCGCCAATTATAAAGGAAATGGCGAGGGAGCACTCCGAAAAATTCCTCAGGAATCGCTCGACGAAATCTACCGAATCTTTGAAGTTTCCGGAGGTTTCGATCGTTTCGACAAAATTGAACATTTCTCCAAAGCAAAAGCTGAAAGCCTCGGATTTAGTGAAGAAAACGACGATTATGCTTCATATGTAGATTACATCTATACAACAGATAACGGGAAACACAACAAACAATGAAAGAACAGCAGAAAGCCCATATCTGGAAAGAATACCAGAAGGAAATCGCCGACGATCGCTATTTTTATGTACGAAGTTGCATCCGTCAGAATTTCTTTCCGGCTTCAGAACAAACCTTCCTGAAAATAATGAGAGAAGAGTTGGCGAAGGATGTTTATGAAAACCCGCACCACACCAGTTGCTCCGGAATTGGCTATCATTCGGATGTTGTTCCGTTCGAGACCATCCAAACCATTGTTGCGCGCCAGTTTGCACTGATGAATGAAGCCGGATATGAAAACCTCGCTGTTTCGTGCATCACCTCCTTCGGAATTTACAATGAAATCATCGAAACATGGAACGAATTTCCGGAGGAGCTTGACCGGACACGCCGTTTCCTGAAAAGAGCGACCGGACGGGAATTTGAAGTGCCAAAAAATGTGGCTCATGCAAGCGACATTGTTTACAAATTCAGGGACAGGATTGCTACAAAAATGAAGTTTCCGCTGAAAAACAAAGCTACCGGTAAACCGCTGAAAATTGTGGAACACATTGGCTGCCATTATTCAAAAATGTTTCCGTCGAAAGGTATCGGTGGAGCCGAGTTTCCACATGTACTCGCCGGTATGATCGAGTCGTGGGGCGGCGAAGTGGTCGATTATCCTGAAAGGCGGCATTGTTGCGGATTTGGCTTCAGGCAATACCTGGTAATGGCCAACCGCGGCTATTCAGTATCCAACTCGAAGAAAAAGTTCGATTCAATGGAACCATACAAACCCGATGCAATTGTGACCAATTGTCCAGGTTGTCCCATGTTTATGGACCGTTGGCAGTATGTAATCAAAGAAATGGAGGGCAAAACCTACGGCGAAAACGGGCAAGGCATTCCGGTCCTAACCTACGAAGAAATGGCCGGACTCGTTTTGGGCTACGATCCGTGGGATCTTGGACTGCAAATGCACCAAACTGAGGTTGAACCATTACTTGACAAAATGGGCATCCCCTATCATCCTGAATTGAAATACGCCAATAAAAAAGGAGCAATTATCGGGCAACCTGCCATGATAGAAATTGAGTGCCATTAACAATAACCTTCAGAAAAATAATTGTGAAACACGTAGTCATCATTGGAGGAGGAATAGCCGGAACCGAAACGGCCAGCGCATTGACCGACGCCGGACATTGGGTTACAATCGTAGAGAAAGAAGCCCACCTCGGCGGAAAGCTAAACAATTGGTCGTATTTATTTCCTGATTTCACCCCAGCCGGAACAATTAAAGAAAGTCTCCTCAAAAAAGCCGAATCGAAAGGATATTCCGTTCTGCCAAATACGGAAGTCATTTCAGTGGAAAAGAAATCCCAAAAATTTATGCTGGAAACCACGGCAAATCAGCAACTGGAAGCTGACGCCATCGTTCTGGCGACCGGATATGAGATATTTGATGCCCGCCGGAAGGAAGAATATGGTTACAAAATTTACGACCAGGTGATCACTTCTGCCGATTTGGAAAACTATTTCAGGAATACGGACGAATTAAGGACAGAAGCCGGGAAAACGCCAAAGCGAATTGCATTTGTTCATTGTGTCGGTTCTCGCGACGAGAAGACAGGGAATCATTATTGCTCCAAGGTTTGCTGCATCACAGGCATCAAGCAGGCCATTGAACTGAAAAAGCAATTTACCGATGCCGAGATTTACTGCTTTTACATGGACCTCCGGATGTACGGAAAGCACTTCGAGGAACTTTATCGCGAGGCACAGGAAAAATACGACATCCAGTTTATCCGCGGACGTGTTTCCGAAGCTTCAGAAAAAATTGATAAAAGCATCCAGATAAAAGCTGAAGACACGCTTTCAGGAAGACCACTCCGGATGAATGTCGACTTGCTGGTTTTGCTCGTAGGCATGGAAGCAGGTAAGGGAACTGCCTGCGCAGCTTCCAGATGTGGGCTGGTGCCCGAAAGTTCCGGATTTCTGAAAACGGCTGACGCTTTTTTGCATTCGAACCTTTCAGAAAAAGAAGGGATTTTTCTGGCAGGAAGTTGTACCGCACCCATGTCGGTTAATGACACTATTTTACATGCCAGATCGGCTGCATTGGAAATAAATAACTGGCTAAACCAGGAGCAAAGATGAAAGAATTTGGATTTGCAGTAATTAAGCAACGTACAATCGACTACGATCAGTTCGACGGTCGTTTGCTCAACGAAATCCTGCAAATGGAGCCATCGTTCAAAGTTTGTCTTTCGTGCGGCGGGTGCACGGCCACCTGTAGTGCGGGCGATTTGGTAAGTTTCAACGTCCGGCGAATGAACCTTTTGCTGCGAAGAGGAGAAACGATAGAACTTGAGTCGGAGATAAAAAAATGTATGCTCTGCGGGAAATGCACATTGGTGTGCCCCCGCGGAATAAATATCCGGAATGTGATCATGCTTATCAAAAAAGGTATTTCGAGTCAGAAACAAAATCGTTGATCAACTATGGAAGCAACACCGTTTGTTTGGCCTTTTGTAATAGGACTTTTGTTCATTTGTAGCTTTTTGATTGTTATTACGGGAATATGGATATCGAGCCTGTCTTCAATCGACAAAAGCCGGATCGCCCACAGTATATTCAGCCTAAAAAGCGTGTTTGCGATTCGGGAGGTCGTTATGGAGTCGTTGCTTCACCGAAAGATTTTCAGGAAAAATCCGGTTCTGGGTTACATGCACATGAGCTTGGCTTTTGGCTGGTTTTTACTTATCATGGTTGGTCACATCGAAGCATGCAATTACTACCACAGTTTTTCTGTTCCAACTTATAAGGCGATTTTCTTCAGGTTTTTTGCTCCCGAAGCTCCTGTTTCACTTTCGCAAAAAGCATTGTCAGGAATAATGGATCTTTTGCTGGTTTTCATTCTTTCCGGCGTAGCACTTGCCTATTACAAGCGATTCAACAGCAGAATGTTTGGGATGAAGAAGACCACACAACTGAAAACCGGGGACCGAATCGCACTGATTGCACTGTGGTTGATTTTCCCATTACGTTTTTTTGCTGAAAGCATTTCAGCAGGATTACACCAGAATGGAAGTTTTATCAGCCAACCTGTTGGAAATGCTTTGGCTACTGTTTTTCCGTTACAATCGGTTGAAATGCCACTTTGGTGGGCCTACTCCGGATCTCTGGCCGTGTTCTTTCTGGCATTGCCAGTTTCCAGATATATGCACATTCCTGTTGAAGTTGTTCTCATTTTTCTGCGAAACTATGGGATAAAAGCCAGAAAACGCATCGACGGTTTCTCGCGCATACAAATATACTCGTGTTCGCGGTGCGGCATTTGTCTCGATAGTTGCCAAATGACCCATGCAGCAATTAAAGAAACGCAATCGGTATATGTACTGAAACAGATCAGAAACAAGAATTTAACTGACGAAAAACTATTTAATTGTCTGCTCTGCGGACGTTGCCAGGCTGACTGCCCTGTTGGACTCGATTTGAACAATCTTCGTATTACGCAGAGAATCGAATCGACCAGAGAATATAACTCTTCGTATGATTACCTAAAGCAAAACCACGTTCCGGTTCAACCGGAAACTGAGGTAATCTATTTCGCCGGATGTATGACACACCTTACACCTTCAATCATCAAGTCGATGAAGGGTATTTTTGAGATTGCAGGAGTCAAATACTGGTTTATGGATGAAGAAAAGACTTCGTGCTGCGGTCGCCCTTTAATGAAAGTAGGCCAATATGAAGCTGCCCAAAAACTAATTGAATACAACCGAAAAATGATTTTAGCATCCGGGGCAAAAAAGTTGGTTGTGTCCTGCCCTATTTGTTACAAAGTATTCAACGAAGATTATTCACTCCCCGGTGTAGAAATACAGCACCACTCCGAATTTCTACTTGGCTTAGTTGCAGAGAACCGGATTCCTGCATCCAAACAGCAGATAAAAGCAGTTTATCATGATCCTTGTGAACTTGGCCGGGGTAGCGGAATTTACCACCAACCGAGGCTTTTACTTGACGAATATGTCGATTTGATCACTATAAAAAACGAAAAAGAGAAAGCACTTTGTTGTGGCGGTAGCTTGGGTAATATCAAAATTTCATCAGAACAACGAAATCTGATCACAAATAAAGCAGTCGATGAATATCTCGTTTATCAACCTGAATTGTTAGTGACCGCGTGCCCGCTTTGTAAAAAGACATTCGCAAAAAACAAGCTAATAACAGTTCGTGACATCGCTGAAGTTGTTTATTCAAATATCAAGTTATTAAAAACAGAGACGAAAATTTCTGAATTTAGACACTCTAACAAAACATCATTTTCAAAATATTAACAAGTCAAACATCATTAGAGCGAAATCCATTTCATTTTGGGGAAACAATGTAATAATAGTTGAACATATCCATTAACGATTTTTTTAATATAAGTTTTTTATAAAATTACTTGACTTTTATATTTTCGTTTTATACTTTTGTAGATATAATTAGAATTTTTACATTAAGAACATTCTATTATTACTTCCAAAGCACTTGCAGCGGACTGCTTGAAAAAGCAAAATATCCTGTAAAATTTTAATACAATAACCCAGGAAACTGTGGGTAACGGTAGGTTTACCTATGTCTTCGAGAGAAATAAACACCAACACAAATCATTACAAAACAACGATTTACTGATAAATCTAAATGCTGATTAATTTCAGAAAAAAAAGTTGTTTTCCTAGAAATGATTGAAATAAAAGCAATCGAATCGAACCTAAATATGGTCTCTGGCTAAAGCAAACTGACCAAGAAACTGCATTACACTACTTCATTACATTTTTAAAATTATTTTTTTATAACCATTATTCAGCAAACCCATGACAAGGAAAAGATTTGCAGAATCACAGATTTATAAAATTCTCCAAGAGAATCAAGCCGGAGTTTCAATTCCGGCATTAATAAAGAAATACGGCATCAGCCAGGCTACAATCTACAATTGGAGGGTAAAGTACGGCAGCATGAATATTTCTGAAATTAACAGATTGAATGAACTACAAGAAGAAAATGACAGATTGAAAAGAATGTTTGCCGATTTAAGTCTTGAAAATTTGATTTTAAAGGGTAAATTGGAAAAATCGAGTAAATAGCAATGTTAATTCTTTGATTTATCTCACGATAGAAATAGCCCATTAATGCTATCAAATAACAGATTACCAGAGATTAACACATTAGATACTTAGTTTCAAATCTCAATTATTCCTCAAGAAAATCGTAATAAAACATTAAATAAGTAAAGAGTCGGAAAATACCCATTGACTTTCATTTTTATCTACCTTAATTTTACTTTATAGAAAATTTATAAAAACGGATATAAAAAATTCTATAATTTTCTTAAAGAAAAGAAACTTTAGACTTTATTACCGTGTTCTATAAAGCAAACGAAAAAGGGTATTAACATGATTCTCGAAAAACAAAAGTATCAATGGTATGCAATTTATACCAGGGCAAATGGAGAAAAGAAGCTTCTTGATTATTTGCTTGAAAAAAAAATTGAATGCTATTTGCCTGTGAGAAAAGTGCTAAAACATTGGAGTGACAGAAAGAAATGGATAGAAGAACCTTTATTTAAATGCTATTTATTTGTTAAAGTTAGTTACAAGGAATTTTTTGATGCACTCAACACGCCAGGTGCTGTTTGTTATGTCAGTTTTGGAGGAAAAGCACAAGCTATTCCTGAATATCAGATTAATAATATCCGTAAATTTCTGACACAAAGTGAGCATGAAGTAACTCTTAGTTATGAAAGAATCCAGAAAGGTGTGAACGTTGAAGTTTTGCATGGATCATTCAAAGGAGTTAAAGGAGAGGTGGCAAATATTTATGGACAGACAAGATTGGTTATCCGCATTGATTCAATGAATTGCAGCCTGCAGGTCAATATTTCAAAAGATGAAGTCAGGCTGCTTGATGATCGCAAACCAGTAAAAAATTATGCAATCGCATAAAGCGTTCTAATTTCAGTATAAAAAATTCTAGTTTACACGAAAGCGTAATGGATATATTCAGAATATATATACTCATTTAAAATAAAATAGATATTTAAACAGGAACAAAAGCAAGATAGAATTTTACTGTTTATTTAGAATATTTTCTAAAATAGGCTTAAAAAAAACTGGAATAACCGGCAAATTTACAGGTTCTTATCTTACAAATGTTATAATCGGCTATATGATAAAGGAAAGAGAACAAGTACTGGAAAAACTGAGTATCATGTTTCAGGTATTGCTCACCCTGATCTGTTTTTTTGGTGCAATGCGTATTACCAATGCCTTTTTCGAACCAATACAATGGCAATCAAGCCAATATAAAGTATTGGCATTTATTGTTGTGCTGCTTTGGGCTATCCTGCTTGATCAGTTCAGCCTTGGCCGGGTTGGTCGTCTGAAAATGTACTCGATCTCATTTATTGAATATATTACAATTATCATCGTTGGAAACATATTGCTGTTCGCTTCGATGGTTATTTTGGATTTTGGTTCTGTTTCCAGAATATCACTGGGTGTCTTTGCACTGTTAAATTTCGCAGTTCTCTATTCTTTCAAACACGTTCTTGCCAAGACAATGAAATATCTTAGGCGGGAAGGTATGAACAGCAGGTTGATTCTGATTATCGCGGACAAAGATTCAATCTATTTCATCGACAGGCTAATCGAAACAAAGGACTGGGGTTACAGAATTTGGGCCATTATGTCGGATGATCAGGAAATTAGGGATGCCTATGGAAAAGAATATCTTACCATTCCTTACGAAAGTGACTTGTCGCTTGTAATTGACGACAGAGCTATTGATGAAGTATTTTATTGCAAAAGTTCTCTCGATCAAAACGAGATACAGCGCTACATATACTCTTGCGCTGAAGTAGGTGTTGTCTTCAGGATGCAATCTATGTTACTGAACTATGTGAAGATGCAATCGACACTTTCGTTCCTGAACCAGATGCCATTTCTGACATTCAGAAATACTCCGGACAACTATTTAGCTTTGAAGCTCAAGTCGATCATCGACTATTCTATTTCGCTTGGAGTTTTGCTAATGGCATCACCGGTGATGCTCACAATGGCAGCATTAATCAAAATGGATGGCGGACCTGTATTTTTTAAGCAAAAAAGAACCGGATTAAACGGACGGGAATTTATGTGTTATAAGTTCAGGACGATGGTTGTCAATGCAGAAAGTCTGAAAGAATCGCTGATGACACAAAATGAGCAGGATGGACCTGTATTCAAAATAAAGAATGATCCCCGTGTAACAAAAATTGGACGTTTCCTGAGAAAAACTTCGTTAGACGAATTACCACAGTTTATTAATGTTTTGAAAGGTGACATGGCAATTGTTGGACCACGTCCTCCAATTCCAGCTGAAGTAAAGCAATATAAACGCTGGCAGAACCGCCGTCTAAGCATGAAACCGGGAATTACCTGCATCTGGCAGGTTTCAGGGAGGAATAATATTCCATTTGATCAATGGATGAAAATGGACATGCAATATATCGACACATGGTCGTTAAAACTTGACCTGTTGATTATTCTAAAAACAATCAGGGTTGTAATAACTGGAGATGGACAGTAATAATCTATATTTTCAATTTAAATTTTCCATTTCTTATCAATTCAGCTTATATTCATATTAAAAACTAAGATACGGCACTTATCAGCGATGACGGGTACCGGATATAATCACATTAACATTTAAACCTTAAGTAAATAAAGTATGAGAAACTATTCACGATTGCTTATTGCCTTTGCTTTCACTGTATTTTTATTTTCATGCCGGAGCAGTAAAGAACTGATATATTTAAAAGATTCAGGCAACAACGAAATCAGCCACGGTACACCGGCTGAATATGTTATAAAATCCGGCGACATATTATACATCAGCATCAAATCAATTGACCCGGACATTAATATACTTTTTAATCCGGAAAATAATATGGAAGGAAGCCAGTATGGTCAGGGGTATATGAAATATACAACACCTAGTGGTGCTTATCTCTATGGTTATGAAGTTGATGCAGAAGGAAACGTAAAACTTCCTATGCTTGGCAAAATAAAGGTTTCCGGAGTAAACTTATCGCAAATCGAATCAGTTGTCCAGAAGAAAGCAGATGAATACCTGAAAGATGCTATTGTAAAAGTAAAATTATTGAACTTTAAAGTGACAGTTGCCGGAGAAGTAAAAAACCCCGGAACCTACTACAATTACAATAACTCAATCTCTGTGCTTGAAGCAATGGCAATGGCAAATGGCAATACTGATTTTGCGTCTATTAAGAAAGTAATGATCATCAGGTTGGTTCCTGAAGGCAAAAAAACATTCATTTTGGATCTCACTACTAAAAAATCATACTTATCTGAAGCATTTTATCTTCAGCCTGACGATTACGTTATTGTTCAACCCGATCGCTACAAAAACTTCCAACTTAACAGTCAGGCGTATTCCATGCTTCTTTCGTCTCTTTCCGTGATGATTGCAGTGCTGGGTTTTGCGTTCAAATAATGTAATTAAATCCAAACATAAAGGCAATACATCGCATAGTGCAATTTATTAACTGACCATTATTAGGATAAATTGCCGGACAGGAAAAAAAACGATTATCAATTTTAGGTTTAATAAATAAGTAGAATAATTAATACAAAACTATATGAATGAGAATATTACCAACCCCTACAACGGAAAGAATCAGGATGATGAACTCGACATCAAAAAGTTCGTTTATCTGATCCTTCGCCAATGGTACTGGTTTGCTCTCTTCGGCGCCGTAGGTCTTATGTGTGCTTATGGTTATAAGAAGCTGACAAAACAGGAATATGTTGCATCGACCTCCATTATGGTTCCCGAAAAATCATCAGGGTTAAATGTGAACGACCTTTTCAAAGGTGCAATAGACGCTCCCAGCAATAATATTTATAACCAAATCGAAATTATCCAGTCGTACTACAACATCAGCAAAGCATTGCAGAACCTGAACTGGAGAACCAGTTGGTATAAAAAAGATCTCTTCATTTGGAAGGGGATTTACAAAAGTGAGCCTTTTGATGTGCAGGAAGCAACTAATTTTATTAATCCCAAAGGTATAAGAATCTTTATTACCCCAACTTCGGGAGACAACTTCACTGTCTCGGTTGATGACGAGATGGTAACGGAAGGCAATATCAAAATTAAAGTGAAATTTGAAGAGAATGCTTCGTATGGCAAACCATTCGTCAATAAATACTTCAACTTCACTTTGCTGAAAAAGGTAAGCGGCTACGATACACCAGACGGTAAATATTACTTTGTATTCAATGATCTGAACGATGCCACTCTTGCTTATCAGAAAAAACTGAAAGTTAGCCTGAATGACAAAAAAAGTGATATCATTCTTTGTACCGTTCAAGGCGAAGAAGCTTCCAGAGAAGTTGAATTCCTGAATGAATTAATCAGGGTTTATACATCCGGAAAAATGGATTTTCAGAATGAAGCTCAGCGTCGCTCGCTTGATTTTATCAATAACCAATTGGCCGGAATATCAGACTCACTCAATACCGCACAAAACAAATTCACTGATTTCAGATCGCGGAACAGTGTTATTGATTTGGGCGCTGAAGGCCGGATCGTTATGGATAACCTGAAAGAAGTTGAAACCGAAAGGGTTAAAAGCCAAATGCAGCTTGATTATTTCCAGAACCTTCTGAAATATCTTGAAACAAACAGCGACCTCAAGCAGATCGTTATGCCGTCGGTCGTTGGCATCGAAGATGCTTCGCTGAATGCACTGGTACTGAAACTTGGTGAACTTTACAATCGCAGGCAGGTACTTTCGTTTAGTGCGAAAGAAAACAACCCCGCCATCGTGAACCTCGACCGGGAAATGGGCATCGTTCGGAGCCAGTTATCTGAGAATCTTCGCAACCTGATTACCAATGCTACAAACAATATTAACAGCCAGAAAGAAAGACAGGACAAGGTTAATGTACAGTTGAACCGCTTGCCTCAGAAAGAACAGCAAATGGTGAATATTCAGCGCCAGGCAACGATTACAAACGAAATCTATACCTTCCTGCTGCAAAAACGTGCAGAAACCAACATTTCGCTGGCATCTTCCATGTCGGATGTACAGG
>JAEWME010000003.1 GCA_023393265.1 Bacteroidota bacterium
GGCGAGTTCTGCTCTATTCCCGGACAGGACGGAAATGTTTTTGTAGCCGACGGCGATTTGTATACTTTTGATCAAAATGGAAAAGAGACAGGCATGATCAGCACCCCTGAACGTCCGTCGAGCCTTGTGTTCAGCGGGAAAGACAGAAGTACACTTTTCATGACCAGCAAAAACGCATTGTATCGCATCGATCTTAAAAAGTAAATCATGAATAAACTGATGGTTCGCCTGATGGCACTGGCGCTTCTGGTATCTTTTACCGGAAGCGCTTATGCTCAGGCAAAAAACGGGAGCCGCAAGGTTCTTTTCGTAGGAAACAGTTACACTTACGTACAAAATCTGCCGCAGCTGGTTTCTATCATGTCCGATAGCACGGATGTTAAACTGATCACCCGAAAATCGGTTGTGGGCGGCGCTTTTCTTACCGAACACTGGAACGAAAAGCGTGGACTGAAATCTCCGGAGTTAATCAGGAAAGGACATTTTGATGCGGTCGTGATACAGGGCAACAGCATGGAGACCATCAACCAGCCTGACACAACCCGGAAATATGCGCGGTTGCTGTGCGATCTCGCCCGGAAATCGGGGGCAAAACCCTATTTGTATATGACCTGGGCACGCGAAAAAGTTCCGCAGTATCAAGGCCAAATCAGTAAAATTTATACTGAAATAGCTAAAGAAAACGACGCTGTTTTGGTGCCGGTTGGTGAGGCCTGGGCGTTGGCAAAAGAGTTGCGGCCAACCATCGAATTATACAGCTCCGATGGCAGTCACCCGTCGAATCTGGGCGCTTTGCTTTCGGCCACCATTTTTGTGGGAGCGCTGACCGGAGAAGTTCCGGCCCGTTTACCTGAATGGTACCAAATAAAAGACATGGATGGCGAAACGGTTGAGCTCACCAATATGGACAGCCTGGATGCTGTCTTCTTCCAAAAGGTGGCCAGCCAGATACTGGGTGAATATGGACTTCTGAAGAAATAAATAAAACCTTTACTACGAACGAAACAAAAAATCATGAAGAAATCAATTGCAAAATTTTCTTTGCTCGGACTGCTGGTGGCATCGGGGACAATCTTTGCCCAAACGCCAGAGCCGAAGAAGATAGAGGCCTGGGTGACCAATCCCGACCGGTCGTCGCTGTTTGAAAAGCAGGCCGAACCCATTTTGTTTGGAAACCGCGGCGGGCGCGGCGGAGCTACCATTAGTGTCGACGATTTGCAGGCTATGCAATCGATTGATGGATTTGGTTTCGCACTTACCGGGGGCAGCGCCGAACTGGGTTCAGAATTCATTACAACAGGCAGTTTGCCGGAATTCAACTGAAACCGGACGCTGTAGGAACTTATGTGTGGTAAAAACTGAAACTAAACAGCTATAAAAATTCGAGATGATTAAAATTAATTTAAGAAAATTGCTGTGCCTTTGGTCGCTGGTTCTTGCGGCAGGCAGCATGTCGGCCCAGTCGTTTTTGCACGCCAGTGGCCAAAATATTGTCGACGAGACGGGTAAGAAAATATTGCTTCAGGGCGTAGGTTTGGGAAACTGGATGCTTCCTGAGGGATACATGTGGAAATTTGGCAACCAGGGCGACCGTCCCAGAAAAATTGAGCAGATTGTTGCCCATTTTCTTGGAGCTGAAAAAGCGGAGCAATTCTGGAAAACGTACCGAAAAAACTATGTGACCGATGCCGACATCAAGCGAATTGCTGAGCTGGGATACAACTCGGTACGCCCGGCACTGAATGCGCGCCTTTTCCTGACAGAAGGCGACAAGAACGAATTTGTTGACGAAGGCTTTGAATTGCTTGACAGCCTTGTTGCCCGCTGTAAACGGCACCATATTTATGTGATCATCGACATGCACGGAGCTCCCGGCGGCCAGACCGGCCAGAACATCGACGACAGCGCCAACGATCAGCCGGAGTTGTTTATGGATCCCAAAAACGAAGAATTGCTCGTGAAGTTATGGGTGAAAATTGCCGAGCGCTATAAAGATGAGCCGACTATTGCTGCTTACGACCTGCTGAATGAACCACTTCCGGAGAACACCGGCGTTGCTGAAAAATATAAACATCAGTTGGTTCCTGTATACGAAAAGGTGATCAAAGCCATTCGTCAGGTCGATAAAAAGCACATGTTTACTCTCGAAGGTTACAACTGGGCCAACAATTGGTCGGAGTTCAATAAAGCGCTCGACGATAACATGTTCTTCCAGTTTCACTACTATTGCTGGGACAATCCCGATAACCTGAACGATATCAGTGGTTTTCTGAAAAAAAGGGAAGAACTGAAAACGCCGGTTTGGGTGGGAGAGACTGGCGAGCGAAACAATGCAATCTACTTTGCAACAACCGACTATTTCGAGAAGAATAACATTGGCTGGTCTTTCTGGCCCTGGAAAAAAATGGATACCGAAAATACGCCCTATTCAATTAAATCGCCCGAAGGTTGGAGCGATGTTGTGGCTCATTCGCGCGGCGGAGAGCCCATCGCGAAAGTGAGCCCTCAGGAGATTTTTAACCAACTGCTCGAAAATATTAAGCTCGAAAATTGCGTTTATTTCCCCGATGTGGTCAATGCCATGTTCAGGCGTGTTCCGCTGAAAATTGAAGCCGAAAATTATGGTCACGACGGTTACCTGGTTTCTTACATGGTAAACGACACCACTACCAAATCGGCAACCTATCGCAAAAAGGAACCTGTTAAGATTTCGGTGATCGCAAAAGATAACCGCCCAAAGGCTTCAGGACAGGTTGTTACTCTGGGAGCAGGAGAATGGACTGCTTATAAATGTAAATCGATTGATAATAAGCCGTATAGTGTTGTTCTGAAAGTCAAGTCGGAGAGTCTGCCGTCAGAAGTAGTTTTGTGGGTAAACGGAAAATCGAATGTTGTTAAAATAGAATCGAAAGACTGGGCTGAAATTAAATTAAGTTCGCAGAAATTTAGAAAAGATGGAAATGAACTTAAATTTGAGGTGAAAAAAGGTTCGGTCAGTCTCGATTGGATCAATGTTCAGTAAAAAAACACAAATATCAAATACTCATTAAAAGTGAATTTATGAATAGATTATCAGGTACTCTGTTTTTATCGCTGGCGGTTTTGGTAGGATGCACTGCACCGACCCCAAAAAGCCAGCCGCAATCGGCACCTGCACCTTATCAGGTTGGCACGGCAAAGGTTTATGTAACCGCCAAAGATACCAACCTTAGGCTGACTGAAACAGGTGAAGTTTCGTTTCAGGATTTTGGACAGCCGCTCGAAACTCAGGTTTGTGTGTTCCTCGATCCGATGAATACTTTTCAGACCATGATCGGCATAGGTGGCGCGCTCACCGATGCTTCGGCTGAAACGTATGCCAAACTTCCTGAAAATGTACAGAAAGAATTTCTGAATGCTTATTATGATTCTGAGGAAGGTATCGGCTATAATTTCGCCCGTACAAACATTGCCAGTTGCGACTTTTCGAGCGATTCGTACGCTTACGTTCAGGAAAACGATACAACGCTCGAAACGTTTAACATCGAACATGACCTGAAATACAAAATTCCGTTGATTCACGCTGCCATTTCTGCGGCCGATCGTCCGGTTCACTTGTTTGCAAGCCCCTGGAGTCCGCCAGCCTGGATGAAAGACAACAACGATGTATTACATGGTGGTAAATTGCTCGAAAAGTACAAACAAGCCTGGGCCAAACATTACGTGAAATTCATCAAAGCATACGAAAAACAAGGAATCCCGGTGTGGGGTATTTCTGTTCAGAATGAACCGATGGCTGTTCAGAAATGGGAATCATGTATTTTTACTGCCGAAGACGAACGCGATTTCATTAAAAAATACCTTGGCCCAACGCTTGAACGCGATGGCATGAAAGAAGTGAAACTGATTGCATGGGATCACAACCGCGACCTGGTTTACCAGCGTGCCAGCACAATCCTGAACGATCCGGAAGCAGCAAAATATGTATGGGGAATTGGTTTTCACTGGTACGAAACCTGGACCGGAAGCGATATGCAGTTCAATAACCTTCGTATGACACATGAAGCTTTCCCGAATGTAAACCTGCTGTTTACTGAAGGTTGCGTCGAAAAATTCAGCATGGACCGGGTGACCGACTGGAAATTGGGCGAAAGATATGGCTACTCGATGCTGAATGATTTCAACTGCGGGTCAGTGGCCTGGACCGACTGGAACATTCTGCTCGATGAGACTGGCGGCCCGAACCACGTTGGTAATTTATGTTTTGCACCTGTTCATGCCGATACCAGGACCGGAAAACTCATCTTCACCAATAGTTACTATTATATTGGCCATTTCTCAAAGTTTATCAGCGAAGGCTCGAAACGCATTGCCACTTCAACAAACCGCGACAAATTACAGTCGACTGCTTTTGTTAACCCGAACGGAAAAATTACAGCGGTGGTGCTTAACACTTCCGACGATAAAATTTCGTATAAACTTTGTATCTCTGGAAAAGCAACTGATTTGGTTAGCCTTCCGCACTCGATTATGACCATCGTTTTATAATTATTGGATTTAACTGAAAAGCTCAACAGGTACCGGAACATTTAATTTTGTTCCGGTACTTGCTTTCATAAACCTGAACTGACCGGCAAAATGATTGATGCGAAATACACGCGGGATATTTGTCTTCCAGGGAATCGAACCTTTTGGTTGCTCCTGAAAGCGCAATCTTCAGGACTGATTTTATTGTTGCTTTGGTCAACCTGACAGGGATGTAGAGGTTTGTTTTTTTATTTAAATGCACTGCTAATAATCAGTGAAAAGATTTCCTTTAAGAGCAATTTGTTAAGAAAATCAAGTTTTGGAAATCCATTTTTATAATCTCTGTGTAATATTTTTAAGTTTGCCTGAAACAAGAAGCGATGGATAGGGGGTTCGATTTAGATAACGTTCTTACTGAACTGGCCGGAGGTAACAAAGACGCACTGGAGAATCTTTTTAACTTCTACTATCCGCGTTTATACCAGTTTTCTATGTCTTTTCTCAAACTGGAGGATGGAATAGACGATATTCTACAGGAAGTTTTTATCAAGATATGGAACAACAGGGCCAACATTCGAGCTGTTCAAACATTCAATCCCTTTATTTTTACCATCACCCGAAATTTGCTGCTCAACGAATTGCGTAGTCGCCTGAACAAGCAAAAAATCAAAGACCAGATTCTGAAAGTTGCTATTCCCGAAGAGTTCCAGGCATTCGAATCGGTCGAGTTTCGGGAATTGGAGGCAACGGTTGATAAAGTTGTTGCGGGTTTGCCCGAACGGCAGCGTGAAGTTTTCCTGCTCAGCCGGAAAGAAGGCTTATCGCACCGTGAAATTTCGGAGCGCCTTAATATTTCAACCAAAACGGTAGAATATCATATCACTCAGTCGGTGAGTGCAATAAAAGCAAAGCTCAAAGAATTTGGGCTGATCTCACTTCTCTATTTTTATCTTTTTTTCTAAAAAATCATCCAACTACCCCGGGGATGGTCGGTTTTGCTGTGTATTACTAATACAATCGCAGAAAATGAAAGACCTTTTTAATAAGTATATGCGGTCGGTTATTCGGCCCGACGAGTTTGACGAATTTTCGGACTTCGTAAACAAAAGGGAGAATTCCGGCGAGGTTTTCCGGATGATGCAACCCCTGTGGGACGAAACAATGTCAGCAGAAACTGAATCTCCGTTGGCCAACAACCCGCATATTTTCACCCAAATACTGAACCGCATCCTGAAGGATGAAGCCGACCGGGCACTCCGGAAAGTAAAGATTTACAGGATCAGCCTGCAAATTGCCGCTATTTTGGTTCTTGCTCTGGTTATTTCCACGGTGTGGTTTTCACGTCCTGAAGAAAAGGTTGCTGAAGTCAGTCAAATACAAACGGTTACAATTCCTTATGGAGCCAAAACTCAATTTCAGTTGCCCGACGGTTCGCAGGTCTGGTTGAATTCGGGCTCTACCTTAAGTTATCCGATTAATTTTTCAGGCAAACGACAGGTCAACCTGAAAGGCGAGGCTTTTTTCGAAGTTCAGCCTCAGGAAAATACGTTTGTGGTTAGCACAGCGTATGGAAAAGTGGAAGTGCTGGGCACCGGCTTCGATGTTCTGGCTTATCCTGAAAGTGGCTTTGTTACCACGCTTGTTCATGGTTCGGTTCGAATATCGACACCTGAAGATGGCCAGAAAATGGTGTTGGCGCCGGGAGAACAGGCCGAGTTTGGCGCTTCTGGTTTTGTCAGGCATAAAGTAGAGCCCGAATTATATACTTCGTGGAAAGACGGACGGCTGATGTTGCGCCGCGAATCGTTCCCCAGCCTGATAAAGAGGCTCGAAAGATGGTTTAACGTGCAAATAGATTATTCGCCCGACGATTTTAAAGGGTTGTGGTACACGGGGACCATTGAGAACGAAACGATTACGGAAGTGATGGACATGATTAGTGCAGCGGCCCCTGTTCGTTACTCATTTGACAGTAAAACAAGAAAAATAAAAATATATCCGGGAGACAAGGTTAATTGATATCTGAAAATAAAAGAAGCAGGAACTGGTACTTCCTGCTTCCCGAAATGTGTTGATTTATTAATTTTTAAAAACCAAAACGTTCAAAATTATGGAAAAAAAGCGATGTTTTCATGGCTTTAGGCTGTGCCATTTAAAAATTTTAAGGAAAATGAAACTTACGTTGCTCGTTTTGCTGATCTCAGTGCTGACTACCTTTGGTTCAGAGGTTTACTCACAGACAGTGCGTCTTACATTGGAGGCTAATAGCTTATCTATCGAGAATTTGCTATCAAAGATTGAAGATCAGAGTGAATTCAGATTTTTTTACAGTGGAAAAATTGATGTTGACAGGGTCGTAAACGGTTCGTTTAAGAACGAGTCGATCGCCGAAATACTCGATAAAGTACTGGACGGTACCAATATCAGATATGAAGTGAAAGGACGCCAAATCATTCTTTCGCCGGGCGAAAAAGATGAACTCATCGAACAACCTGGTTCGCTTACCGTTAGCGGGCGTGTCACCGATAGTTCGAATTTACCATTGCCTGGTGTATCGGTCATGATAAAAGGGACGACAACAGGAATGGTGACCAACGCCGATGGAGGGTTTTCGATTGGAAATGTTCCTTCCGAAGGAACGCTGGTTTTCTCTTTCATCGGTATGAAAAGTCAGGAAGTTGCTGTTCAAGGAAAAACACTTCTGAATGTTGTGATGAGGGAGGAAGCAATTGGTATCGAGGAGGTTGTGGCAATTGGTTACGGCGTTCAGAAAAAGAGTGTCGTTACTGCAGCCATCAGCAAAATCACAACCGACGAGCTCGACATTGAAAAACCAACCAATGTGCAGAACGCTATGAAGGGAAAAGTTTCCGGCGTTCAGATCACTTCTAATTCAGGACAACCCGGGAGCGACTCTAAAATTTACATTCGCGGTATTGGTACGGTTAACGACGCCAGCCCGCTGTATGTAATTGACGGTATGCCATCTTCAAACGGCATTAATTACCTGAACCCTTCAGATATTGCTTCCATCGAAATTCTTAAAGATGCCGCTTCGGCAGCAATCTACGGTGCTCGCGGCGCTAACGGCGTAGTGCTTGTAACAACTAAAAGCGGTAAAAACCAGCAGGCTGTTTTCAACTACGAATATTCATACGGATTCCAGAATCCGGAGAAAAAGACCAACCTGCTTGGCAGCAGCGACTACCAGATGCTCATGAACGAAATGGGTAAAAACTCCGGAAGGGGCGATAACTATTATTTTCCGACAGTGTCGAATGTAAATACCGACTGGCAGGATGTTCTGACATTCAAAAATGCACCGGTGCAGAACCATAAAATGTCACTTTCAGGAGGAAACGAAAAGAGCACATATTACGCATCACTCAGCATACTCGACCAGAGTGGTATTTTCGCTAAAGGATATTCTGATTTCAACCGCTACAATGCACGTCTGAATGTAAGTAATGTGCTGTTGGATACAAAAGACCGCAACTGGCTCAATAAAATTGTTTTTGGTGCCAAGACCAGTTATACCTATTCAAAAACATTAGGAAGCAGCATTGGTAACAGCGAAGCTGGTGGTATTATCGCATCAATGAATATGTTGCCACCAACCGAATCGATTTATCAGACCGATCAGGCCCAGATTGATTTATACAAATCGATTTACCCCAATTATCTTACTTCTCCAGATGGCAGAGTATATAATATAATTAACATGAGGGAAATCGTGAATCCTCTGGCTTCATTGCAGGCGCGTAACAATTCACTGAACGAACCGCAGATTTTTACTGCCGATTTAGATCTCACATTCACCGTACTGCCTGGCTTAACCTATAAGACAACTGCTGATTTCGAATGGTCTTCGGGCGCAAGCAGGGGTTATACTCCCAAATATGATCTCAATACCGATCAGAAAAGTGTTGACGCATACGTTTGGAATTCACTTAGCCGTGGTAAAGTATGGCAATGGGAAAACATTTTTAACTATTCGAAGAAGATTGGTAAAAACGACTTCGTTTTGCTCGCAGGTACATCACTCCAATCGGGTTTCTGGCAATGGATGAACGGTACTCGTTACGATCCGATTGATTTGAGCCTTGACAAATCTTTCCTCGATATTTCGGGAGCCACAGCAGGCGATTCCCGCGACCGTGTAAGCGGAAGCGCTTCAGACAGCCGGATGCAGTCGTTTTTCGGAAGGTTGAGCTATAATTACGACGAAAAGTATATGCTGGAAACCACTGTTCGCCGCGACGGTTCTTCTAACTTCGGTCCAAACCACAAATTCGGTACATTCCCTTCTGTGTCTGCAGGATGGGTAATTTCAAGTGAAGATTTCATGGAAAGCACTGCTTCGTGGCTCAACTTTGCAAAATTACGCGCAAGCTGGGGTCAGAACGGTAACGACCGTATTGGTGCATTCGGATATACTACCACCATTGTGACCGGCGATTATCGCGGCGTGATTGACAACGTGATACTGCAGGGTGCAAAACCAAGCGGATATTCAAATCCAAACCTTAAATGGGAAACCTCTGAGCAGACTGACTTGGGTCTCGACCTTCGTTTCCTCAACAATTCGCTGAGCATAACTGCCGACTATTTTAGCAAGCAAACGAAGGACATGCTTTTCGATCTTCCTTTACCCGATTATGCCGGTTATCCTTCAATTCGTACCAATACCGGAGCTGTAAGCAATAAAGGTGTCGAGCTTGACGCATCATACAAATTCAGCATTGGTGAAGCCAATTTCGGAATCAACGCCAATGCCTCGTATGTGAAAAATGAAGTAACTGATCAGGGCGATTCTAATGTTCCGGTGTCGATTGATGGTATCGGCGGTGGTCTTGGCGGTTCTGTAACATGGCGTGCCAACGGATATCCTTACGGATTCTATTACGGCTATGTATCAGACGGTATTTTCCAGAACCAGGCTGAAGTTGATGCTGCAATACAGGATAATGCGGTGGTCGGTGGAATTCGCTGGAAAGATGTCGACAAAAGTGGACATATTGACGGAAGTGACCGTACAATGATTGGAAAACCAAATCCCGACTGGACTTACGGATTCTCTATCAACGGTGACTTTAAAAACTTTGATTTCAGCATTTTGTTCCAGGGTGTTCAGGGAAATGAAATATATAAACTGTACCGACGCGGTAATGTAACACGTGCAAACTTCGACGATGCCTGGCTTGGTCGCTGGCACGGAGAAGGAACTTCGAACAAGTATCCGATCCTTTACGAAGGAAATATAACTCCAACAGGTGGTGACACCGGCGCAAACACCGTTTCCGATCTTTACGTGGAAAATGGTTCATACCTGCGTCTCAAAGTATTGCAGTTGGGTTATACTTTGCCGGCATCGCTAACTAAAAAAGCGCTCATCAGCAATCTACGTTTTTATGTACAGGGTGAAAACCTCTTTACAATTACCAAATACACCGGACTTGACCCTGAAGTTGGTACACGCAATGGTTTCGACGGAGGTACTTATCCTCAGGCCAGAACGCTGACTCTCGGAGTGAATGTCACATTTTAAATAATTCAATTCAATAAATTGTGAATTACATACAGTTTAATAGAAAAATAAAATCTGAACGTATGAAAAAGATTATAATGTTGTGCCTCGTTTTAACAGGACTTGCATCTTGCAACGACTTCCTGGAGATCAACCCGCGTACACAGGTATCCACCGAAGAATTCTATAAAACCGAAGACGGTGTAATGAAAGGTTTGTATGCCGTAATGAAAGAGGTTCAAAACCGCCTGATGGAGGTTCATGGCTATTCTTCATTGCTTTCTGATGAAGCTGAAACCGGTGGTGGTATCGGTGAGGGCGTTTATAAATTCAAATGGGATCATTTTACTTACACACCAACAACATGCTTCAGTAATGAATGGTACACCGGAACAGGCTGGTGGAACGAATGGGACATGGGTCTTTATGTGGGAGTGGTAGCTGCAAATGTACTTATCGACGAAATGAGCCGCAGCGGACTGAGCGATGAATTTATTCGCCCGATTGATGCTGAAGCGCGTTTTTACAGGGCTCTTTTCTATACCTATCTTTACATGGGTTATAAGGAAATTCCGCTGTTGAAAGGCCAAATAACTTCTGTAAACGATTTGTATTCTTTCGGTAACGCTTCGAGAGACGAAGTTTATAAATTTCTCATGAGCGACCTTGCCGACGATGTCATTCAATATTTGCCGGAAAGAGCTGCCACACAAAAAGGCCGCATCTGTCGTGATGCTGCAAAAGTGCTGAGAACCAAGATTATCCTTTTCCAGAGAGACGAAGCCAAATATCCGCAGGCATTGGAAGACATGCGCGGCATTGCAGGCAACTCTTTCTATGCACTTGATTCTGACTATAAACACATCTGGCGTAAAGACGGCGAATGGGGACGCGAAAGCATCTACGAGATCGGTATGGCAGGCGAAGATTCAGGAATGAATAATAAGATTGCTACCGTTGGAGGACGCGATATTGTTGACCCACGTACTGCCGATGAAGGTGGTTTGATGTCAGGATACGGCCAGCTTACGATGACATGGAAAATTTATGACATGTTTGCTCCCGGTGATTCAAGACGCGACGGTACTGTGATTGTTTATGCCGATGAAGCTGCCGATGCACTGGCCGAAACAGGCCAAAATACATTCTCGGTGAGCTCAAATCAGGAAGGTGTTGACTTGCAGAGAGGACTTCTCGGAAACTACAAATATCATCCGCGCAAAGAATCGTATACCACCGGTGGTGACCAGGTAAACAACCAGAATATGTCGTTCCGTTTCTATCGTTTCTCTGATGTGTTGTTGCTTGGTGCCGAACTTAAAGTGCGCATCAGCGGTAATGCCGATCAGGAAGCACAAGGCTGGTTCGACATGGTACGCGACCGTGCCTTCAAAGATCAAAACCACCGGATTCAACTGAACCAGGGAAAAGATGCCAACCTGGATATTCTTTTCAACGAACGGTTTTATGAATTTGCATTCGAAATGCAACGCTGGTTTGATATTCTGCGTTTCGACAAAGGAACAGAAGTTCTGGGAAGCAAGGGATGGACAGAAAAATATCGTTATTTCCCGATCGACCAGAATGAGATCGATCAATCAAAAGGAGTGTTGACACAGGATCCTGCCTGGTTATAAAAGCAGGTCATTAAAATAATGAAGCGTGCAGTGCCCGTTTTCGTGCGGCACGCTTCATTTTAAGTTTAAATTTTACTGAATGGAAACCACTAACACCTATCTTGCCCTCGACTTTGGGGGAACTAAACTTCTTGTCGGTGAACTTACCGATAAAGGTCAGGTAATAAACCTGAAAAAATACGACACCGGCTATGTCGATCAGTTGCAGGCGCTTGAGATTATTACCCATGCAATTGACGATTACACAACAACAGTTGGCTGGGCAACCGGCCAAAAACCAGTCGCGATGGGGATAGGTTTAATC
>JAEWME010000070.1 GCA_023393265.1 Bacteroidota bacterium
GAATCCGATCTTTTTCATTTGAAGGTTTTTGGGATTTCTATTAGAAGGCGATTTTAAAGATTATGCTTCTTATTCGGAATGACAAAAGTCGTGAAAAGAAAAAAGTGATTTGATAAGATACATTTCGGTTATAGCAGAATAATAAAGGGTTAAGAGACAGTTCTAAGGGGCTGTCTCTTTTGTTTTGTTCACCCGAAGCTCCAGAATTAATGAAGATAAGATATTGTTCATTTTGTCATTTTTGCGTTTCATTTTTATACCCTCGCCCTAAAAATCATTACTTTTGCCAGACTTTCAATTTTTGAAGCTTAAGAATTTACGACATGAACATATCTTATCGTTGGCTGAAAGAATACATTGATCTGGATTACTCTCCGGAACAGGTTGCAGCCTTGCTCACCCAGAATGGTCTGGAAGTGGGAAGTATGGAAGAAGTTGAAACCGTGAAAGGCGGTTTGAAGGGACTGGTTATCGGCGAAGTTTTGACTTGCGAAAAGCATCCCGATTCGGATCACATGAGCAAAACCACGGTGAATGTGGGCAACGGAACCGTCCTGCCCATCGTTTGCGGTGCGCCCAATGTGGCCGCCGGACAAAAAGTGGTTGTAGCCACCGTAGGAACTACCTTGTACGACGGCGACGCAGAGTTTAAAATCAAGAAATCGAAGATTCGCGGCGAAGTATCCGAAGGGATGATTTGTGCCGAAGATGAAATTGGCATCGGAACCAGTCACGACGGAATCATTGTGCTCGATCCCTCAGCCGTTCCCGGAACTGCTGCCGCCGACTATTATAAAATTGAATCGGACTATGTGCTCGAAGTTGACCTGACGCCCAACCGGATCGACAGCGCTTCGCACATTGGCATTGCCCGCGATTTGGCGGCTGCCATCAGCCAAAACCAGCCGATTGCCTACAAAAAGCCTTCGGTCGATGCTTTCAAAGTCGATAGCCAGGCGCTCGAAATTCCGGTCGAAGTGCTCAATCCTGAAGCCTGTCCGCGTTATTCCGGCGTAACCATCTCGAATGTGACGGTGAAGGAATCTCCGGAATGGCTGAAAAATAAGCTGAAAATCATCGGTTTGAAACCGATCAACAATATTGTCGACGTAACCAATTTTGTGTTGTTCGAAATCGGACAACCATTGCACGCTTTCGACGCTGCTGAAATCAAAGGCGGAAAAGTGATTGTCCGTACGCTCGAAGCAGGGACAAAATTCGTGACGCTCGATGGCGTTGAACGCAGCCTGCATCAGGACGACCTGATGATTTGCAATGCTTCGGAAGGCATGTGCATTGGCGGTGTATTTGGCGGTTTGCATTCAGGAGTGAAAGATTCGACCACCAGCATTTTTCTCGAAAGTGCCTGGTTCGACTCGGTTTACATCCGCAAAACAGCCCGTCGCCACACGCTCAGCACCGACGCATCATTCCGTTTCGAACGAGGAACCGACCCGAACGGAACACTTTATGCCTTGAAACGTGCGGCTTTGCTGATCAAGGAAGTGGCTGGCGGCGAAATTTCTTCGGAAATCGTGGACATCTATCCCAATCCGGCGACTGACTTCAAGGTTGACATCAGTTATGCCAACGTAAAACGCTTGATTGGAGCGGATTTAGGCGAAGAGAAAATCAAGCAGTTGCTTACTGCCCTCGAAATAAAAATTGAAGCTGAAACCGAAACCGGACTGGCGCTTTTGGTGCCGCCTTACCGCGTTGACGTGAAACGCGAGTGCGACGTGGTGGAAGAATTGCTGCGCATTTATGGCTATAACAACATCGCCATCCCGACGCAAGTGAATGCTTCGCTGCAATACTCAGTAAAACCAAACCCAACCAGACTGCGGAATTTGGTTGCCGAAATGCTTACAGCACAAGGCTTCAACGAAATTTGGTCTAATTCGCTGACTAAAACTGCGTATTACGAAAACAACGAAGTTTTTCCGGCTGAAAATGCTGTGAAACTTTTCAATCCGCTCAGCAGCGATTTGGGAAGCATGCGCCAGACTTTGCTCTACGGCGGACTCGAAACCATTGCTTATAATGCCAACCGCAAGAATTCTGATTTGCGCTTGTACGAATTCGGAAACTGCTATTTCTATAACGGCAGTAGCCTGAAGGATGATCCGATTCGCAACTACCGCGAAGAAGAGCATTTGGCGCTTTTCGTAACCGGCGAAAAGGAACTGCCTAACTGGTCGGCGCCGTCGGCAAAATCGACTTTCTTTACCCTGAAATCGTATGTTGAAAACGTGCTGAAAAGGCTCGGCTTTAGCGTGAAGGGAATGAAAACCGAAGGATTTCAGAATGCTGCCATCAGCGAAGGAATTCAGTATTTCCTGAACGGCAAAAAGATTGTCGAATTTGGCATCGTTTCGGGCAAAGCGCTGAAAGCTTTCGGAATTGAAAATCCGGTTTACTACGCCGATTTCAGCATGGATGTGATTTTTGTGGAAATCAAAAAGAATGTGGTGACTTTTGCCGAGTTACCCAAATATCCTGAAGTTCGCCGCGACCTGGCGCTCCTGATCGACAAGCAGGTGCAGTTCGGCCAATTGCGCGACGTTGCTTATAAAGCCGAGAGAACCCTGTTGCAGTCCGTCGATTTGTTTGACGTTTACGAAGGCAAAGGTGTTCCGGAGGGCAAAAAATCGTATGCCATCAGCTACATTTTACGCGACGACGAAAAGACGCTGAATGACAAACAAATTGAAAAAGTGATGCAGAAACTCGTTGCCGCCTTCGAACGCGAACTGGGCGCGCAGTTGAGATAATCTGCTGATTCTGATAAAATATTGAAAGGTGTTGCTGTTTTCCCGGTGACACCTTTTTTCTGTTGCGGGTTTCGAGATACGAGTATCGGGTTTAAAACCCGTAACCTGCAACCCGTAACTCGCGACAACTATGAATTACCAAACAAAAGGACTGATATATACGCTGATCACAGTTTTGCTGTGGGGTGTTTTGGCCATCGCACTGAAAATTGCATCCAAAGTGGTCGATTCGCCGACCATCGTTTGGTTCCGGTTTTCGTTGGCGTTTGCCGGGATGGCCGGCTGGGCCTTGATTTAGAATCCGAAAGAGCTGCAGATTCTTTACAAACCGTCGTGGCTTTTGGTCATTTCTTCGCTGGCGCTGGCCTGGAACTACATCGGGTTCATGCTTGGCGTCGAATACACCAGTCCGAGTAATGCGCAGGTGGCCATTCAGTTTGGCCCTATTTTGCTGGCTGTTGCTGCTGTTGTATTTTTTCACGAAAAGGTTTCGCGCAATCAGGCAATTGGTTTCATTTTGGCTGTTCTCGGGTTCCTGATGTTTTATCAGCAACATGCCGGCGCTGTTCCTGCGGGACAAGGAAAGCAGTACACCAATGGAATGCTGCTGACACTTTCCGGAGCGTTTGCCTGGAGTATTTATGCGGCGATTCAGAAAAAGCTGGTGCTGACTCAATCTGTCAGTTCGCTTAATATTTTCATTTTTGGGTTGCCGGTTTTGATTTACCTGCCGTTCGTCAATTTTGCAAGTCTGGCCGAACTAAACTGGCTTTATTGGGCGCTGCTGGTTTTTTTGGGCTTTAACACACTGGTTTCCTACGCCTGTTTGTCGCTTGCCCTGAAATACCTCGAAGCCGGAAAAGTGAGTGTCATCATTGTGCTCAATCCAATTCTGACTTTTATCCTAATGGGAATCCTGACTTGGATGGAAGTGAGCTGGCTGCCGGGCGAGCATTTTTCGGTACTTTCCATTGTTGGTGCGCTAATTGCTTTGGGCGGCGCCGTGCTGGTGATCTGGAAGAAGAAGCAATAACTGGCGTAAAGTTATTTTTCAATGAAGAAATTTTGCGGTTGTTGTCCAATATTCAGGAATAATGGGCTGACGAGCTAGATTTGCACCGACTATTTTCGGGAACCCGTTTTGAACAGGCTTTCCGATACTTTAAAAACTCTTTTATGTGGGTATTTCTGGCACTGGCATCTGCTTTATTTTTGGGTATTTACGAAGTTTTTAAAAAACTCTCGGTACACAAAAATGCCGTAATCCCGGTGCTCGTGATTTCCACGCTGACAAGCGCCCTGCTGTTTTTACCGGTCACCATCGGGTCGGTTTTTTATCCTGCCTTTTTTCAGAATATTCAGTTGTATGTTCCGCCCATCGACATGCTTCAGCAGGGGATGATTTTCCTGAAATCAATAATCGTTGTGTCGAGCTGGCTGATGGCGTTTTATGCCGTGAAGAACCTGCCCATGACCATTGTGGGTCCCATTCGCGCCACCGGACCGGTCTGGACTTTGTTTGGTGCCATCCTCATTTACAGCGAGCATCTGAGCCTGCAACAGTGGGTTGGGGTGACTGTCACCTTATTTTTCTTCTACCTCTTATCGACCGCCGGCAAATCAGAAGGAATTAATTTCGGAGCAAACAAATGGATATTCCTCATTCTGGGCGGCACATTTCTGGGCGCAGTCAGTGGTTTGTACGACAAGTTCCTGATGCGTCGGATCGACCAGATGGCAGTTCAGGCCTGGTTTTCGTTTTACCAGGTAGCCATTTTGTTTCCCATTCTGGCCATTACCCGCTGGCGATTGCCAAAGGCAGAACGTACACCATTCCACTGGCGTTGGTCTATTCCGCTGATTGGTGTCTTTTTGGTAGTTGCCGATTACCTGTATTTCAATTCGCTGAGTTATGCCGAATCGATGGTTTCCATTGTTTCGTCGCTTCGTCGTGGTGGGGTGGTGGTGTCTTTTGTTGTTGGCGCGCTGGTCTTTAAAGAGAAAAATATTCCGCGAAAAGCATTGTATCTGGCTGGCATCATGATCGGTATTTTATTAATTTCGCTGGCGTCAAAGTAGTTGAGAAAAGCCGTGTGCTTGGTTGATGTTGCGTGTTACGAGTTGCGCGTTTCGGGTTGATCGTCGGGAACCTTTTAGCTAATTTGTCCTAATG
Organism: Bacteroidota bacterium; assembly: GCA_023393265.1. Taxonomy (GTDB): domain Bacteria; phylum Bacteroidota; class Bacteroidia; order Bacteroidales; family Prolixibacteraceae; genus Aquipluma. The sequence continues at coordinate 4,948 of JAEWME010000070.1, forward strand.
AGTTTTAAATGAAAATATTGCTTGATTTAAATAAAGATAGATGAAACTAAAGTTTTTTAACTCGTAACTTGTAACCTGCAACTCGTAACGGTTCTCAATAACCCGTAATAATTTTAAGAATGAACAGCTATAAAGACCTCGATATTTACAAACTGGCCTACAAGTTGGCAATCGATGTTCATAAAATGACGATGACCTTGCCAAAATTTGAAATGTACGAGCAGGGAAGTCAGGTCAGAAGATCATCAAAAAGTATCAAAGACAATATTGCAGAAGGCTTTGGAAGGAGAAGATACAAAGATGAATTTATTCGGTTTCTGGTTTTTGCACACGCTTCCTGCGATGAGGCTATTTCGCAATTGACAATGATAAGTGAGTTATATTTTGAGAATAATGGGTTAATTGGATTGCTGGAAGAATACGAATTATTAGGGGGAAAGATCAACAAATTCATTCAATACGTTGAAGAAAACTGGAAAACGTCGCGTACCTTATAACTCGCAACCCGCATCTCGTAATCCGCAACAATATTAAAATGATCAAACTAACCATTGATAACCAACAACTGGAAGTTCTGCCCGGAACTTCTGTCTGGAAGGCCGCGCAAGCTGCTGGCATCCAAATTCCAACCATGTGCTACCTCGAAGGAACCGAGCATTTTACTTCGTGCATGGTTTGCCTTGTAAAAGACGCCCACACCGGGCGGCTGTTTGCCTCGTGTTCCACGCCTGTTTTTGAAGGGCAACACATCATCACCAACGATGCTGAAACCACCGAATCGCGCAAAGCGGCGCTCGAATTGCTGTTGAGTGAACATGTGGGCGATTGTGAAGCGCCCTGTCAGTTGGTTTGTCCGGCGCACATGAACATTCCGCTGATGAACCGCCTGATCGCCAAAGGCGATTTTGCCAAAGCCTTGGAGGTAGTAAAGCGTGACATTGCTTTGCCGTCGATTTTGGGCCGCATTTGTCCTGCTCCGTGTGAAGCGGGTTGCCGCCGCAAACAAGTGGATGAGGCAGTCTCTATTTGTCACCTGAAAATGTATGTTGGTGACGAAGACCTCAAAAGTGAAAAGCCCTATCTGCCACAATTGGCGCCGCTTTCAGGAAAGAAAGTCGCGGTAATTGGTGCTGGTCCTGCTGGTTTGGCTGCTGCGTATTACCTTCAGCAAAAAGGACATCAGACAGTAATTTTTGATAAAAACAGCAAGGCTGGAGGCGAGCTGCGTTTGATAGAAGAAGAACTGCTGCCTGCTTCGGTGATTGATCAGGAAGTGGCACAAATACTGGCGACCGGCGTTGAACTTCGGCTCAACGAGACGATTGGCGCTGATCGTTTTGCAACGCTTCCCGACGAATACGACGCAGTGGTTGTGGCCACTGGAACCATTTCCGAAGAAACTTCCGCCTTTAGCCTGAAATCGTCAAAAACCGGATTTTTAGCCGACAAAACCAGTTACCAAACATCTATCCCGAATGTATTTGCCGTTGGCAACTCGCTGCGCGCTTCCAAGCTGGCAGTCCGCTCGGTGGGGCAAGGAAAAGAAGTGGCAACTGTGATCGATGAATTTTTCAAAACATCAGAAGTAAAAGGCTACCCGGAGCGGTTCAATTCCAAATTCGGACGATTGGCGGAGCCGGAATTTATTCAATATAGAAAGGACTCTGATGATGCGCCCCGCCAAAAGTCAGATGTTTCAGGCTTTAGCAAAGAGGCGGCCATGATTGAAGCAAAACGTTGCATGCATTGCGATTGCCGTACTCCGGAATCGTGCATATTGCGCGAATTATCCGACCGGTATCAGGCTGCACAAAAGCGCTTTCAGGGCGAAGAACGTTTCAATGTTGAGAAATTTGTTCATCGCGAAGGTATTGTTTACGAGTCGAATAAGTGCATCAAATGCGGTATCTGCGTTCGGCTAACCCGCGAACATCAGGAAGAATTTGGTTTTACCTTTATTGGCCGCGGCTTCGATGTAAAAATCGGCGTTCCTTTCAACGAAAGCGTCCAAAAAGGGTTGGAGAAAACGGTCGAGATTGTTGCGAAAGCTTGTCCGACGGGGGCTTTGGCGATGTTTAATCAGGAGGAACAGCTATAGCTTTTTGGCGTTAAGTCGCGCAAAGTAATTGCTTCTGACTACTTTTGGATCGGCACCAAGTGCGGCGTAAATTGTAGTTTTTGCATCGATGATAACGGCTTGCATTTTGGTTAAATCCGGAGAGACAATGGGGGCTTGCTTCTTTTCGTACATGAAATGTTTCCTTTCGTTATGTGACTATTTGTTTTTATGGCGCTAAACCACAAATGTAAGCTTAAATATGGGTCTTTTGCTTTTTAGTTTGACAATCAGTTCAATTTGGGGCTTTATTTAATCCTGAGTTTGAAAGAGCACGACCAATTAGATTTTCTGATGATTTTAAAGCGTACGTTTTCTTCAAAAGTCCTTCGTATTTTATAGTTTTGAAACATAGCCTAAACAGTTTATCCGATGAAGGTATTCAGATTAATTTTTCTTTCTTTTTTTGTGTTCATGGCGATCACAGGTTCGGCTCAAACGTGGTACATCTTTCGTGGCAATCAGCAACTAACCGGTGCTACTTCGGCATCAATCCCTGAGAAACCAAAATTATTGACATCTTTCCAAACAGGCGATGATATTAAAGCTTCGCCAGTGATTTCGAGTCAGACCATTTTCTGCGGATCGACCGACGGAACGATGTATGCCATTGGTTTCGACGGAAAACTTAAATGGAAATTTGCTTCCGGAAACGCTATTGAAGCTCCGG
>JAEWME010000174.1 GCA_023393265.1 Bacteroidota bacterium
GCCTGAAAGTGCGAAGTATCGCCCACGTCGGTGTCTCGGTCGAACTTTCCGCGGACGATGCGCAGTGAGTATTTTAAGTATCTGATTTGCGGGAAACGCAGATAAAGTGTAAAAAAAAGACCGGTGCCAAGCAAAAAGTAAACAAACCATTGGGAGCTACCCACATAACTATCAATAAGAATCAGAAAGTCGTTTAATTTCTGCATAAGGCCGGTATTAAAGGGTCAATAGCTGATAAAAATAGCAATATCTTTTAAACAAGCCTGTTTATTTGACAAATGTTATCCGAATATTTCAGGATGGTTTAAGGAAAGTCATTTTAAATTCGGTGCGGTTCTGCCTGGCAATGCAAATCTTTCTTTCAACCATGTTCTACTCCTGAAAAACTGAAGTATCTTCTCAAAATTTCATCAAATGGCAAATTTCACAACAATCTGCCAAATCTTCATTCCGGAAATAACATTAAAAGCCTCGGCTAAAGATTTTTTCTTAAAATATTTACAGAAATGTTAATAGTGGCAAAATACCTTTCATTTCAGGCGGTTGATTCCCATTTTTAACTAAATTTGTTTTGACGAATCTCAAAACAGAAAATTATGCTGCCAAAATTTCTACTTGCCGACAATTCTCAGGAAATGCCTGACATGCTTTTTGTTGTGCACAACCAGCATCCACGATTTATCGTGGGAAGCGACATCGAAGATTTTTCGGTAAACCAGACCATTTATTGGATCGACGAAAAACCGATCGACAAAGATTACATCGATCAACTGCTAGAAGAAGCTGAAGAGTTTCTGGAAGCCGAGTTGGAAAATCAGGATAACTTCTACGAAGACGGGGAGGACGAGTAAAAATGGAAACGAAAAGACTAACCCGTTCGAAAGACAAAAAAATTGCCGGTGTTGCAGCCGGCTTGGGCGATTATCTGAATATGGACCCAACTATCGTGCGCATTCTGTTTGTCCTTGTTTTCTTTCTGGGTGGTGCGTCGCTGCTCGCATACATCATCATGTGGATCGTGATGCCCGAAGAAAAGTAGAACAGGTCGGATGTTGCTCATTTTGATTTTTCGGTCAATCCTAAATGCAAATGGAAGTCCGAAAAATCAAAACATTTTTTATCCCGAAGTATTTCTATTTCGTATTATCCAGAACATCAGAGCATTTATCAACTCTGCTGCGCTTGCTTCAAACTTAGCTGAATTCGTTTGCGCTGCAAATCGACTTCAATTACTTTGACACGCACGTGCTGGTGCAGTTTCACAATCTCTGTTGGGTCGCTGATAAAGCGGTCAGCCATCTGCGAAACATGAACCAGGCCATCCTGTTTCACGCCCACATCAACAAATACGCCGAATTTGGTAATGTTAGTCACAATGCCCGGCAAAATCATTCCAACCTGTAAATCTTCCACCTTGTAAATTCCTTCAGCAAACTCAAAAACTTTGATGGTCGTTCGCGGATCGCGCCCAGGCTTAGCCAATTCTTTCCTGATATCTTCCAGTGTCGGCAACCCGATTTTGTCCGACACATAATTGCTCCAGATTACTTTTTCGCGAAGTTCCTCACTCGAAATTAATTCCTGAATGCTGCATTTCAAGTCTTTAGCAATGCGCTCAACCACGAAATATGATTCCGGGTGAACGGCAGAATTATCAAGTGGATTATCTGCATCCGAAATCCGGAGAAAACCCGCTGATTGTTCGAATGCCTTGGCACCCATACGCGGTACTTTTTGCAATTCGGCGCGGCTTCCAAACGGGCCGTTCTCTTTGCGATAGTCCACGATGTTTTGAGCCAGTTGTGGCCCCAATCCTGAAATATAAGTCAGCAAGTGCATCGACGCGGTATTCACATTCACACCGACCAGGTTCACGCTTGACTCCACCATTTTATCGAGACTGTTTTTTAGTTTTTTCTGATCCACATCGTGCTGGTACTGCCCCACTCCAATCGATTTCGGATCTATTTTGACCAGCTCGGCCAGCGGGTCGAGCAAACGACGTCCGATGGAAACTGCCCCGCGAACAGTTACATCGTATTGTGGGAACTCGTCGCGTGCAATTTTCGAGGCGGAATAAATGGAAGCGCCATCTTCCGAAACCACAAAAACTTTTAAATCTCGGTCGTAGTGCAGCTTTTTGATGAACGCTTCGGTTTCGCGGCTGGCGGTTCCGTTGCCAATGGCGATGGCTTCAATCTGGTAGGAGCTCACCAGCGAAGTAATTTTGCGAGCTGCCTGTTTTACTTCTTCCTGAGGTTTATGTGGGTAAATGGTTTCGTTGTGCAGCAAATTTCCCTGGGAGTCGAGGCAAACCACCTTGCAACCGGTGCGGTAGCCCGGATCGATGGCCAGCACGCGTTTTTGCCCGAGTGGCGCGGCCAGCAGCAACTGCCTGAGATTTTCAGCAAAAACACGGATGGCTTCTTCGTCGGCTTTTTCCTTCGATGAATTGGCAAACTCGGTTTCGATCGACGGTTGCAGCAAACGCTTGTACGAATCGGCCACTGCCATCTCCACCTGGTCGGCGCAGGCATTTTTGCCGTGAACAAAAAAGCGGTTCAGGCGATCGATGGCCTCATCGTTTTCCGGAGAAATGGAAACGCGCAGAATGCCTTCGTTTTCGCCGCGCCGCATGGCCATTAGTCGGTGCGACGGACAGCGTTTCAACGGCTCTTTCCAGTCGAAATAGTCGTTGAATTTGGCGCCTTCTTCTTCTTTGCCTTTGATCACTTTGCTGAAAATAAAGGATGAACGGCCGAACTCGCGGCGCACAATGTTGCGGGCTTTTTCGTTTTCGTTCACCCACTCGGCAATGATGTCGCGGGCGCCTGCCAAAGCCTCTTCCACGGTCTCAACCTGCTCGTTGATAAAGCTGTGCGCTTTTCGCTCAACATCCGTCTCAAACTGCTTCATAATGATTTTAGCCAAGGGTTCCAGCCCTTTTTCGCGGGCAATCATAGCCCGTGTGCGTCGCTTGGGTTTAAACGGCAAATAAATGTCTTCCAGTTCCGTCGGATCAAAACAATCTTCGATACGCTTTTGCAATTCAGGAGAAAGCTGGCCCTGTTCCTGTATTGTATTCAGGATGGTTTCCTTACGCTTCAAGAGTTCTTCCATGCGTTCTTTTGCATCGCGAACCGCTTCCAACTGCACTTCGTCGAGGCTGCCGGTTCGTTCTTTCCGGTAGCGCGAGATAAACGGAACGGTAGCGCCCTCGTCGAGCAGAGCGATGGTGTTTGCAGCCTGAGAAACCTGAATTCCAATCTGATTTGCAATAAGCTGAATGACTTTTTGATCCATAGTTAAAACTGTAATTGGTGGCCCGAAGGTAGCTTATTTTGATTGAAATTTAAATGGACAAGAAGCACCTCAAATTGTTTTTAGCACAAAAAAGGCAAAAGCGGGAAACCACTTTTGCCTTTTTTATTCGATCTAAAAGAACGCTATTTTACGCTCTTTGCTTTTTTCACCATTTCAACGGTCACAGGATCGAGATTATTCCCAAAACTACTGCGAACATACGATAATACATTGGCAATTTCTTCGTCGGAAAGTTGTGCGTGAGACGGCATAAAATTCTTATAAACTTCGCCATTCACTTCAATTTTACCACTCAACCCCTTCATCATAATAGCAATCAGTTCCGAAGGTTCTCTCTCAACCCAGCTCCCCGGACCAAGTGGAGGGTGCATATTCGGAACACCTGAGCCATCGGCCTGATGGCAGGTAAGGCAATACTTGTCATATACAGCTTTTCCCGGATGAACTGTTTCTTCGGTTTGCACCGGCAAATCTTTCTGAATTTCCTGCGCCAGTTGCTCCGAACTCACTGCCTCAACTTTTTTACCGGTGGAAGCGCTCTGGCAAGAAGCAATTGCAACCATCAGTAAAAAACTTAAAGCCAACCTGTTAATTGTTTGCATTGATTATATTGTTTAAATTTTCCAGTTCAAGATAGCACAAATCGGCTAAAAAATCACTTTTTGTCATAGAAAATACGATAGATGCGCCCGCTCACGTCGTCGGTAATGTAAAGTGAGCCATCCGGTCCCTCGGCAAGTCCGCATGGCCTGTGTTTCGCATCACGCGGGCTTTTCACCACATCGACGCCTGCAAAACCGCCGGCAAAAACTTCCCATTTTCCGGAGGGAATTGTCCCGTTGAACGGGACGAATACGACAAAGTAACCATCTTGTGGCTGTGGCGCACGATTCCACGATCCATGAAATGCGATGAAAGCGCCATTTTTATATCGCTCCGGAAACATATTTCCGGTATAAAAAAGCAGATCGTTTGGCGCTGTGTGCGCCGGAAATGCCATAATCGGATCATCCTTTGCCTCGCAGCGATCAGTTTTCTGTCCGTCGCCACCGTATTCGGGAGCCAGAACCTTTTTATCCTGGTGCCCGTCGTAGTAGCAATACGGCCAGCCAAAATCAGAACCGTCTTCCACGAGCAGGAACTCTTCAGCAGGAAGGTCCGAGCTTTGCTCATCGTTGTATATTTCAGGATAGAACTGCGAAAGTTGGTCGCGGCCGTGCTGCAATGCATAAAGTTTGTTCACCGCTTTGTTCCAGTGAATGGCAACCGCATTGCGAATACCGGTGGCATACCGGTAACCATTTTTAGCCTGATCCTGGTTGAGCGAATCAGCCTTGAAACGCCAGATTCCGCCGTGTAATTCAAGAATCGGACATGGGTCCATGCCAGGCGAACCTTTGGTTCGATCCTGCACCTGACACGCATTGGACGGGGCACCAACGGTTACATACATGTTTCCGGCCTCGTCAAAAGTCATAGGTTTCGAAGCGTGCTGGTTTTCCCTGGAGAAACCGGTTGCAATCACTTCGGCATCTGCCGATGGCTCCAATTGTCCGTCGGTTAACTTATACCGAACAACAACGGTGTCAGAACCAAAATAAACATATCCGCCATGCAACTTCACGCCGGTTCCATCATAGATGCCGTGATAAATCAGTGTATCAGCTCTTCCATCGAGGTTCGCATCGCGAAGACAAAGCAAACCGCCGCCATTCTTAGCCTGATTGAGCGAGACATAAACATCGCCGTTCGAATTCACATCGATATGGCGAGCGCCGCCCACATTGTCAGCATAAATCAAGGCCGAAAATCCCACCGGAAGTTTAAGTCCAGCGTTGTCGACATCGGCTACTACAGTTTTGTTTCCGGTGGTTTGGCACGAAACGGCCAACGCAAACAGGGCCAGCCAACTAAAAGTTCTTCTCATATTCGTCAATTTATTAAGTTTATCTCAGTTTGATTCAAGTTAATGAAACCAACCGCAGAAAACTTTTGTTCAGGAATTACCCGAATTAATTGATAGTTAACAACAAATACAGAGTAATCAAAATTTATTTCCTGAAGTTTCAATCATTTACAAACAGATTGAATTATTTTCGCGCCTTTTAAAAACACACTGAGATGAAAGGCCTTTACACCATTTTGTTATTGATTTGTTCGAACTCGTTTATGACTATGGCCTGGTATGGTCATCTGAAGTTTGCCGAAATGAAGTGGTTCAGCAAGCTGGGCATTGTGGCTATAATACTGATTAGCTGGGGAATTGCACTATTCGAGTATATATTTCAGGTTCCGGCCAACCGCATGGGATTTAAAGAAAACGGCGGCCCCTTCTCTCTGATCGAGCTCAAAGTAATTCAGGAAGTAATAACACTGATTGTATTTACTATTTTTTCGCTGCTGTTATTCAAAAATGAAACTTTCCGCTTAAACCATATCATCGGGTTTGTCTTCCTGATTTTAGCCGTTTACTTTATTTTTAAAAAATAATGCATTGAACTAAACGAATGATGGATTGAATTTATCGATGAAAGCACCCCTTTATACCGCGACTCACGACTCTCACTTTTGACTTCTTTCTTCGGCCTTTTTAGAATAAAACTGTTCGAGAATAGAGCTATCATTGGCTTCTTTGGAGAGCGACTCAATGGTGTTCGGCGGTATGTCGCACATGTCGAGTACAATCAGGCCATCCAGACAATTATTGAATTTTGGGTCGACATTAAAACCTATGATTTTGGCATTCAGCTTAATGTACTTTTTCAGCAAAACAGGCAAGCCTGAATTCATCTCATCAACATCGCCAATTAATTTATCAAGCGAGTTGATATCATTATCCATTGTTTGCATTACCACATTCAGGTTCTGGTCACTGGTTACGAACTTATATGAGTTTCGCGGTGTGATGCTTCGGGCCAGCCGCCAGTCGAAATGATGGGTCATGATAAACTTGATGATCATTTCCTTTGAAGTAGTCGAATAATCGTCGCTCACGCTGACAGGCCCCATCAGGTAACGGTATTCCGGATTTTTTAGGGTAAAATACAAAATTCCTTTCCAGAGAAGAAAAAGCGGCATCGGCTTTTTCTGATATTCCTTTACTACGAAGGAACGACCAAGTTCCATCGTTTGGCTGAGCATATCCTGCATACCATCCTTAATCTTGAAAAGACTTTGAATATAGAAGCCGCGCACGCCATATTTATGCAGGATTTCGCCGCCTTTCCCGATCCGGTAAGCGCCAACAATGGCTTCGGCTTCCGTGTCCCAAATAAACATCTGATGGTAATACAAATCGAACTCGTCGAGGTCGATGCTCCGATTGGTACCTTCTCCCACCTGTCTGAAAGTGATTTCCCGCAGACGACCCAGTTCAAGCAAAATATTCGGAATCCGTTTGGTTGGTGCGCAATACACTAAGTAATTCTTCAGTTTGAACATTAGGAATTCAGTGCCAAGCTCTTTCAATTCAGCCAATATTTTCTCTTTCGGCATTGCTTCTGCTACTGGCTCAATGCGTTGCTGCCGTTTCAGTGAATAATTAAAAAAACGCTTTACTTCGATTTTCGAGCACAATAAATAAGTCTTTGCTCTCAGGTATCGCCCATATTGATATACATCGGAAAATTTATCCTGCTCACTCACCGAAATGGCATTTCCAATCCTGACTTTTACCGGACGCTTGCGCTGGTACATAATTTCGGTTGGCAACTTCACATCCTGAAGCGAAGGATGAATATTGGCCATGAGGTAAAATAACCGACTGTTGT
>JAEWME010000206.1 GCA_023393265.1 Bacteroidota bacterium
GCTTTACCATCGCTACCAATAACCGGCCATCCATCTTTCCATGTCATTGGAACTAAAAATGGAATACGGCCCACAGAGCCGTGATCCTGAAACAGGTAGGCAAACCACCTGCCATCAGGCGTATCAATTATACCGCCCTGAGCGACTCCCTGATCCTGAAAAGCAAGTTTTCCTTCATAAGGTCCGGTAATTTTATCGGCGCGGTGAACAACAACAGTTCTCATACCTCCTCGCGGCCAGGTAATATTGAAGAGATAATATTTACCATTCACTTTAAAAAGTTGCGAGCCTTCGGCCCCCAGCATGATATTCGAACCGGCAGGTAAACTGGCATTCTCAATCAAAACGTGGTCAGTTCCTTCCATCACGCCCGACAAATCGGGTTTTAATTCAACAATATGCAAACGACCGTTGCCGGAAATCAAATAGATCTTCCCATCGTCGTCAAACCAAAGGGTGGCATCATGAATACCCGGACTAAAGGAAACTGTTTCCCAGGGACCTTTCTCAATATCTCTGGTTTTATAGATATAAGTTTTGTTTGTAGTTTGTGCATAAGTTGATACGTAATACATCCCGTTATAATATCGAATGCTACTTGCCCACGAACCTTTGCCATAAGTGCTCTTGCCGTTAACCAGGTTCATGGCATCCACATTGGCCAGCGTATCGTAGGCATAATTAACGATCTTCCAGTTTACCAGGTCTTTCGATTTCATGATCGGCACACCCGGACTCATGTGCATGGTAGTACTGCTCATGTAATAAGTGTCGCCAACCCGAATCATCGACATATCGGGCACATCGGCATAAATGATTGGATTGTGTGCTCGGTCTGGCGCTACCTGGGCCATTAAAACAAGGCCCTGAAATATTGCCAGCATCATGCAAGTTAATTTACGTTTCATTTTTATTGGCTTATTATTTTTGGTTTAACAAATACTTAGATTCTTACTGGGGGCTAACAATCAGGATTCCGCCATTCGCAGGTACCACGAATTCAAATTCCTGATTCTTATTCATCTTTTGATCAATCATTTTTCCGTTCAGATTTGTATCGTCGCTGTAAATCTTCAATTCTTTTCCTCCTGAAATCATGGGAAGTTTTGCCTTCAATTTCAAGGTTTCCGTTTGTGCGTTTACGCCTGCTACATACCATGTATTTCCATGCCTGCGAGCCAGGATAACATATTTGCCAGGATAGCCGTCGATAAATTTTACCTCGTCCCAGGTAGTAGGAACTTCCTTCATGAAATTAATGGCCCAGTCGGGAGCATCGGTGAGATTGTTGGGAGCCAACGCGAAATGCTGCACGGCGCTCTGAAACATCACAGCAGTTGCCAAAGCAAAAACATCAGAGGTGAGTCGTTTCGAGCCACGATTTGGGGTATTATTTCCGTTGTAAAATTTATTCAGCGCGCTGCCGCCAAAATCCATGCTTCCCACTGCGTTGCGGATAAACGGATGCAGGCAGGCATTAAATGCTTCGGCATCGCAACTTCCCTGCGAGAAATGCAGGTTCTCGCTGGCAAGAACCGCTTCGCTGGCGGCATAATTGGGGAACATTCGCTCCCATCCACGCGGCAGCGTACATCCGTGAAAAATAACAAGCAACCCGAAGTCGTTCGCATCAAACAAAATGTCTTCGTACAATTTCATGGTTACCTGTTTATCGCCGCCGAAAAAGTCAACTTTAATACCCCGCACCCCTATGCTTTTCATCCAGGCCATTTCTTTGCGACGGGTTATCGGGCTATCCATAATTCCGCGCGGCCCTTGCGGTGCATCGTTCCAATAGCCATTTGAATTGTACCAAAGGAAAAGTGCAACATTCCTTGTTTTCCCATAAGCCGCCAATTCTTCAATTTTTTTGCGGCCAATCTGCGTATCCCAGAGTGCATCAACCAAAACCGTCTGGTAGCCCAAAGCCGCACTAAAATCGATGTATTCTTTCTGAACATCGAAAACCGTGGCCCCATCCATCTTCATGATCCAGCTCCAGGTCCCTTTTCCGTACTGAAATTTCTGTGTGGCTTCATAGCGTGGTTCAACCACATCAAAAGCCACCGTGGTTTCCATGATAGGGGCCAGTGTTTCGCCTATTGTGATCGTACGCCAGGGAGTTTCTCCCGGAAGTGGAATTCCCGGAGATGAGGTGCCATTGCCGTTGTTTTCATCTTCCATCGGGAAGCCGATTGTATACAATCCCCCGTTCTTGCCGATCAGGCGGCTACCACAATAGCGACTGTCAACACCTGTCTCGGAAATCAGTACCCACCCGGCATCGTTCACTTTAAATAAACACGGAAATGTATAACCGTTTCCCTGCCCGTTTTCGCCCATTGGCGCATCAACTTTGTAAGGAATTTCGTAGCTCGGCATGGTGCGAGCAAAACCAACCATCGCCTTGCTTTGTGCACTTAAAAAAGTAGTGGTTCCTTCAGGAAAAACAAAACCACTTGCCTCTTCTTTTACGACACAAGAGAACCGGTCCCGTTGCCGGTAAACTTTATATCTAAACGCGATATCGTTGTCGCTCACTCTGAAAATCACATCAAAAATCTTCATTCCCGCTTTCGAGAATGAGAAAACAGCTTCATTGGCATTGTAATCAACTTTGCTCTTTTTGATGTTTGGCAAGTTGTAAGTATCAGATATCTGGCGCGAAATAACCGTGTCGTTCAGCGTCATTTCCTGAGAAAAATCGCCAATATTGGTCGTCATACCGAGCGGTGAATTTTGTAGAAACTGTTTGCCATTGAGCGTTACACTATAAACAGGTATTCCGCTAACAGCTGAAACCGTTACTGTGAGTTTTCCATCAGGACTGGAAACGCTTTTAGCTTGAGCATTCAATGCGCTGACGATGCTGACGGACAAGTATATGAGCAATATTATTCTTTTCATATTTGTATTGATTTATTTTGCTGTTGCAGATTTCACACCTTCCTCTGTTTGAATAATTTTCTGTATCGTTCCATCCTCGTTGTAGTACATATAATCTACACAAATTGAACGCCGGTAACTTCCACCGGTTGGCAGCGACCCGTTATGGTAAAAGAAATACGACTTCCCCTTAAAATCAATTATACCAGGATGCGTAGTAAAACTATTTGGCACATTCTCCTGAATAATTCCGCGATATTGCCAGGGTCCTTCCGGACTTTCTGCTGTGCAATATTCAATCATTTCAGGCTTGGTTCCGGCGCTTGCATATACGAGATAGTAAATACCATTTCGTTTGTAAACCCAAGGGCCTTCAATGTAATGTTCGGGCTTAAAAGCGGTGATCGGGCCATCCAGTTCTGTCATATTCTCTTTCAGTTTTACCCACTTGCAGCTTCCATTTCCCCAGAACAAATATGCCTGGCCATCGTCGTCGATAAAAACAGTCGGGTCAATATCGTCCCAGCCGTGTTTCATATCGGTAGTCATTTCATTTACAATCAGAGCTTTTCCGATGGCATCAGTAAAAGGCCCGGTTGGGCTGTCGGAAACAGCCACTCCAATTGCAGCACCACCCTTGCTGTTTTCATCACTTTTATGGAATGTCGACACAAACCAGTAAAATTTACCATTCCGTTCGATACATTGTGCCGCATAGGCATCGCCTGTTGCCCACGAAAAAGTCTTTGGCGAAAGGCACGAGCCGTGATTCGTCCAGTGAACCATGTCGGCAGTTGAAAATACATACCAATCGGGCATCTTGTAATTGGTATCTTCCACGCGGGCAGTGTCGTGTCCTGTGTAAAGATAAAGAGTTCCTTTATATACCATCGGTGCAGGATCGGCCGTAAACATATCCGTAATAATCGGATTTTGACCTGCCAATCCTGACATCTTCAATAGGAACAGGATAAAAATTGCAGTTTTCAGTTTCATAAGTTAAGGGTTTTTTAGTTTGTTTTTATTCGGATTACCGTTAGCGACATCGGTGGTGTCTCATAGTCAAAAATCCGGGCAGCTTTGAACGCTGATTTTGACGAAACAATATGCGCAGGATCGGTAAATGTATTTTCAGCATCGGGATTACCTGCAAGTTGTTCCATTTCAGCCACGGGCATAATTTTACCGAACATACCCAGATTTATTTTCATCGGCTTTGGCTCGCTCCCGTAATTGACCATTTTAAGGATTA
>JAEWME010000269.1 GCA_023393265.1 Bacteroidota bacterium
AGGCTCGGTTGCAGCGCCAGCGGCAGGACTGCATTTCACCGAAAATGTTTTTGCCGACCTCAAAGCCAAAGGCCACAAACTGGCCGAACTGACATTGCACGTGGGCGCCGGAACGTTTCAGCCCGTAAAAAGCGAGACCATCTCGGGTCACCCGATGCACTCGGAGCATTTCTACATTTCGAGAAGTTTCCTCCAAAAAATCATCCTTCATTCAGGAAAAAAGATTGCGGTGGGCACCACCTCGGTCAGAACACTGGAAAGTCTTTATTGGCTGGGCGTACAGGCAAAAACAAATCCTGAAATACATCCCGAAAACCTGCATATTTCGCAATGGGAAGCCTACGAACAGGAAGAAACCGGGATTTCGACGCAAATGGCGCTGGAAGCCTTGCTGCAATTGATGGACATGCTGCGAACCGATTATCTTTCTGCATCAACGCAAATCATCATTGCTCCAGGCTACACGTTCCGGATCGTTGACGGGCTGATTACCAATTTTCACCAACCGCAAAGCACACTTTTGCTGCTGATTTCAGCTTATTTGGGTGACGAATGGCGGAAAATATACGACCATGCACTGGCAAATGGTTACCGTTTTCTTAGTTACGGCGACAGCAACCTGTATCTTCGGGATATGTAGCCAGATGAAAATCCAGTCTCAAATTTTTCTCTGACAAATATCAATTAGAGCATCGCGCCACATCTATTCAGAATTTGTACATTTGCCTCTCGATTTGTTGAAGGTGAATGAGATTCCATCGCAATTCGAAAATTAATTTACTTAAAACTAACGAACGTGTTTTTTCTAGGTCTGTTATCAACACCACTACCCTATTTACTGCTGGCCGCATTTTATTTTTTCGGCTTTGCAATGGGTGTGTTCAATAGCAGCAACGGAGAAGAAACCGGTGCTGAACTTGCCTCAGTCACCATCCAGGCTGAAACCAAAGAAAAAATTACTGAAGAAAGCACCTATTATATTCAGGTAAATCGCGACATTCAGCAACATTACACAAGCGAATCGCTGAATACAGAAAATACTGCAATTTTATTTATTCCGCCCGATACCGGGACTTCGGTTTTCAGGCATTCCAGAGAAAAAAATCATTACGAATATCTGTTCTCCGGATTTCTTTTCTCGCGGCCACCGCCCGCAACTTGCTAGCAAAAACGTCTTTGAATCCAAAGATTTCAAAGTCCTGTAATTTTAGAGCTTTTTAACAGGCCCGGTTACAACTTATTTTATGCAAAATTGTTTTTGATTAGCAATCCTGATAAAGATTATTTTATGCTTGGGGTGATAGGCATTAGCTATAAAACAGCGCCACTGGAAATCCGTGAAAATTTTTCATTTTCTAAAAATGACATTGTCCCGTTTTCTGAGCTGCTTCAGAAGGAAACCGATATTTCCGATATGGTCCTGATTTCGACCTGCAACCGTACTGAAATCTATTTTTCGCAAGACAAACACGACAGTCAAACTGCTTTTGAACTGGTTTACGAGGTTATAAAAAAATACAAAGAAATAGCCGACCATTGCTGGCACTATTTCTACCACCGGTCGAATGCAGGCGCGGTACGGCACTTGTTCGAAGTTGTTTCGGGCCTCGATTCGCTGATCATCGGCGAAGACCAAATTATTGGACAAGTGAAAGAAGCATACATTACTTGTACAGAACTGGCCCTGACCGACGCCGTTTTGATGCGCCTTTTCCAAAAGTCGTTTGAAGCAGGTAAGCGTGTCAGAACCGAAACTGGCATCAAACTGGGCATCACTTCGGTGAGCAGCGCTGCGGTTGAAACCTGCGCCACACTGTTGAACGGAGTGAGCGATAAGACCGTTTTGCTGATCGGAACCGGAGAAACAGGCAACCTGGCACTCCAGAATATTTACAAAAAAGGCGTGCGGCAGATTGCTGTCACCAACCGGACGATGGAAAAAGCCGAAAAAACAGCCGCTAAATACGATGGAATGGCTATTCCGTTCGACTCACTTTCAAAATACCTGCATGGATTTGATATTATCATGGTAGCAACAGCTTCACAGGAACCAATAATCACTGAAGAAATGGTACGGGAAGGGAAAAAAATCAGGCCTGACCACAAGCAGGTGTTCATCGACTTATCGGTTCCAAGAAATGTAGAGGCCGGTGTTGCCGAAATTTCGAATACTGAGGTGCTTTGTGTCGACGACCTTCAGGAAATCGTAAAACAAACAACAGAAAAGAAAAAGGAAGCTGCCGAAAAAGCAAGAATCATCCTTGATGAAGTTGTTGGCGATTTCAATGAATGGCTTGCCAGCCGCTCACTTCGTCCGGCCATCAACACGATCACCACCAATCTGCAAACAATCAATCAGGAAGAACTGGCTACTTACAGAAAGCTTAGCACGCCGGAAATGCAAAGCCTGGTTGACGATTATGCACAACATTTGACCCAACGTTACACCCGACTGCTGATAAAAAACCTGAAAAGCCTCACAGATAACGGGAAAAATATTGATTCACTGAAAATCATCAACGATTTATTTAAATTCGTCGAATAAATTTGCCGGACGCCCTGTCGCGTCTGAGCATTCCTTGAATTCACTCAATGAAGAAAAACATACGAATTGGTACTCGTGGCAGCCAACTTGCACTTTATCAGGCAAAAAAAGTAAAAGCTACGCTCGAAGAAATCTTTCCGGAGCTGAATGTGGAACTGGAAATCATTAAAACAAAAGGTGATAAAATTCTGGATGTAGCCTTGTCAAAGATCGGAGATAAAGGTCTGTTTACCAAAGAAATTGAAGTAGCGCTGATTGAAGGATCGGTTGATATTGCGGTTCACAGCCTGAAAGACCTGCCTACCAAATTACCTGAAGGTTTAAAACTTGGCGCGGTGCTGAAACGGGCAGAAGTGCGCGATGCACTGGTGAGCAAAAACGGGAAAAAACTGGCAGAACTTGAACCAGGTTCTGTGATTGCCACCTCAAGCCTGAGACGAATTGCAGGACTTCAAAAAGTCTACAAACAGTTTATCATCAAAGATATTCGCGGAAATGAAAACTCTCGCCTGAAAAAAATGGGAGAAGGTTATTGCGATGCGATGATTATGGCAACGGCCGGGCTCCAGCGACTGGAACTGGATGAGTACATCACAGAAATTATCGATCCGGAAGTTATCATGCCGGCAGTCAGCCAGGGAGCTATTGCCATAGAAACCAGGCTAAACGATCCGGAAGTTGATGAATTGATGGCGCAAATTAACCACCAGGAAACATGGGATACAGTTGCTGCGGAACGTGCATTTCTGGGTTATCTCGAAGGCGGCTGTCAGGTTCCGCTTGGGTGTTTTTCAACAGTTGAGGAAGGTGTTTTGACTATCAGCGGATTTGTTGCTTCAATCGACGGAAAGCAGTACATTCGCGAGACCGTTTCAGGAGAAATAAGTCAGGGTGCCGAAATTGGTGTAACTTTGGCGAAGATGCTGCTCGATAAAGGAGCGCTTGAAATCCTGAACCAAATTAAATCAACCAATATCACTCATTAAACACGAATGAGCAAAATACTCGAAAACAAAGTATTCATTTCCACCCGACCAGCAGGACAATCAGCCGAACTCGAAAATCTACTTACAGAAGAGTCTGCAACTTTACTGTCGATGCCAACCATTGATGTAAAGCCACTGCAGCTTGACGATTTTGGAATTACCCAGCTTAAGAACCTCGACAAATTCAACTGGATTGTCTTCACCAGTCCAAACGGACTTCGGTATTTTTTCGACCGCCTGTTTGAAATTCAGAATAACTATGGACTTCCGGAACACCTGAAAATTGCGGTAGTTGGCAAAAAAACGGCAGCTCATCTGGAATGCTACGGAACGTCGGCCGAGTTCATCAACCTGGGAAATACAGCAGAAGACTTTGTTGCCGATTTCTATAACCGGGTGAACCCGGGCGAAAGGGTTCTTTTCCCAATCGGGAACCTGGCTCGGACAGTAATAGAAGACAAGCTTGCTAAAAAAGTTGATTGCGTGCGGGTTTTGTTTTACGAAACCGTCATGCCCGAAATAATAAACAACGATATCCTGACACGGATTATCAACGACGAATATGATATGATTGTGCTGACCAGCCCGTCGGGCTGCGACAACCTGGTGGCTGTTCTTGGTGGCAAAACTGACCTGACCAAATTACGACTGGTTTGCATTGGACAGACAACTACCGCCGAAGTGATCAGAAACGGACTTGAACCGCTTATCACAGCAGCAACGGCCAACTCACAGGGAATTTTTACAGCCATTGTCAATTATTTTCAGAAGAAATAATTAAAAAATTATAGCCATGTCTTTTCCAATTACACGACTCAGGAGATTGAGACAAACCCCCGTTTTAAGAAATTTGGTCCGCGAAACAGTTTTGACCCGCGACGACCTGATTATGCCACTCTTCGTTTGTCCGGGAACCAATGTAAGAATCCCTATTTCATCCATGCCGGGAAACTACAACCTTTCGGTCGATTTGCTGGTTGAAGAATGTAAAAGACTTTATGGTCTGGGTATTCAGGCTATTTTACTGTTTGGTATTCCTGAACACAAGGACGAACACGGACTCGTTGCCTGCGAACACAACGGGATTGTACAACAAGCCGTTCGTGCCATCAAGGCAGCTTTGCCCGACCTGTATATCATTGCCGATATTTGCAACTGCGAATACACTGTTCACGGGCATTGCGGAACCATTGTTGATGGCGATGTTCACAACGACCTCACGCTGGTTACGCTGGCCAAGCAATCGGTTTCTCTGGCGCAGGAAGGTGTCGACATGGTTGCTCCGAGCGACATGATGGACGGCCGCGTAGGCGCCATCCGGAAAGCGCTTGATGAAAACGGGTTCTATAACCTGCCAATTATGGCCTATTCAGCAAAATATGCTTCGGCTTTCTACGGACCATTCCGCGAAGCTGCCGACAGTGCTCCAAAATTCGGTAACCGCGCCACTTACCAAATGGATCCGGCAAACTCGAATGAGGCCTTACGCGAAGTGGCGCTCGACATCGAAGAAGGAGCCGATATCGTGATGGTGAAGCCGGCGCTGAGCTATCTCGACATTATCCAGCGGGTAAAAACCAACTTCAATATTCCAATTGCAGCCTATAATGTGAGCGGCGAATACGCCATGGTAAAAGCTGCCGGAGCCAACGGATGGATCGACGAAAAGCGCATGGTCCGCGAAATTCTCACATCCATCAAACGTGCCGGTTCTGATATCATCATCACTTACCACGCACAGGAAATAGTGAAAGAGTTATAATGGCATGGAGCAAGCTAAAGTCGCAGTGTTCAGTCTCAGTTTGAGGGAACATGCAACTTGTTTTCCCGTAACTCGCAATAATTAAAAAGAAAATCATGAAAAATTACACCCAGAGCATAGCTGCTTTTCAGGAAGCACAAAAACATATTCCCGGCGGAGTGAATTCACCGGTGCGTTCGTTTAAAAGTGTTGGCGGAGATCCATTGTTTATCGCCAGCGCCAAAGGAGCAAAGGTATTCGACATCGACGGGCACGAATACATCGACTATGTTGGTTCTTGGGGACCGATGATTCTGGGACATGCCCATCCGGATGTGGTGATGGCTATCCAGAAAACGGCAGCAAAAGGGGCCAGTTTTGGCGCTCCTACCCTGCTTGAAACTGAGATGGCTCAGCAAATCAAAAAAATGGTGCCGTCGGTTGACAGTGTGCGCATGGTGAATTCAGGAACCGAAGCTACCATGAGCGCTTTGCGACTCGCCCGTGGCTACACCCGCCGCGAACTGGTTGTAAAATTTGAAGGATGCTATCACGGGCACAACGACAGTTTCCTGATTAAAGCAGGTTCGGGTGCACTGACGCTCGGAACACCCAATTCGCCGGGCGTAACTTC
Source organism: Bacteroidota bacterium (assembly GCA_023393265.1). Lineage (GTDB taxonomy): Bacteria > Bacteroidota > Bacteroidia > Bacteroidales > Prolixibacteraceae > Aquipluma. The sequence goes on from JAEWME010000269.1 coordinate 5,907, forward strand.
AGGAACGGCAAAAGATACGCTGATTGCTGGCTATAACGACCTTGGATCAGTAAAAGAACTTTTTACCAAATATAACGAGCAGATTGCAGCCGTTATTCTCGAACCGGTGGTTGGCAACATGGGCGTTGTCATACCCCAGCCCGGATTTTTGCAGGGTCTCCGCGACCTTTGCACGCAATATGGCGCAGTGTTGATTTTCGACGAGGTGATGACCGGCTTCCGCTTATCAAAAGGTGGCGCACAAACCCGGTTTGGCATCACGCCAGATTTGTCGACTTTTGGGAAGATTATTGGCGGCGGATTGCCTGTTGGCGCTTATGGCGGCAAGCAGGAGATCATGGATATGCTGGCACCAAAAGGTCCGGTTTACCAGGCAGGTACACTCTCCGGAAACCCACTTGCAATGTCTGCCGGACTGACTACCCTGAAAATTCTGGAAGAGACCGACGGGTTCTATGAAATGCTCGAAGAAAAATCGGCCCGTCTGGAAGAAGGAATCAGAAAATGCTTGTCTGACCTTAATTTTCCGGGCATTGTAAACCGCGTGGGATCGATGTTTACACTTTTCTTCACCGATGGAGATCAGGTTAATTCGTATGCCGATGCCTGCAAGTGCGACACGGCCGCTTACGGCAAATTTTTCAAAATGTCGCTCGATAGCGGCATATACCTGGCACCCTCGCAATTTGAAGCCGGATTTATGTCGGCCGCCCATACCACAAAAAAAATTGACAAAACCATTGAGGCCACTTATGACGCGTTGAAAGCGCTGAAAGGGTGAAAAGCTCAGGATGAAAAATAGTGAAACAGCCGTTATAAAATAAACATCTGGTGTACAGCGAACTAAATAAATATTTCAATTCTGGCAGATTTTTTGAAGTAATGTTGATACTGATCGGTAACAAAACAATCCTATTCAGCAAAAACAGAAAACAATTAAAATTTACCGCAATGAAAACAAAAATTGGAATTTTAGTCCTGATCCTTTTTGCAGGCTTTGCCACCACGAAAGCACAACAGCGGGTTTATACCACTACCCGCGCCACCAGCTCCGACATCAGCGATAACCTCGACCTGGATGCTGTTTCCTCTATTTTCGCCGATTCAAAAAACCTGGAAGACTTTGAGTATAAACTCAACGATCCGGAGACCCGTATTTCGAATCTCGACCTTA
>JAEWME010000328.1 GCA_023393265.1 Bacteroidota bacterium
TCAGTTTGGCTCTAAGCTGAAGACCGAAAAACGCAAAGGGATCGAGTTGATTATTGCGCTGGACGTATCGAACAGTATGATGGCGGAAGACATTCAGCCCAACCGTCTGGAAAGGGCGAAACGCGCCATTTCTCAGTTGGTTGACAAACTAAGCGACGACAAAATCGGGTTGATTGTGTTTGCCGGTGAAGCCTACACGCAGTTGCCCATCACGGCTGATTATGTTTCGGCTAAGTTGTTTCTGAATGCTATCAGCCCGCAAATGGTGCCAACGCAGGGAACTGCCATTGGTGCCGCCATCGAACTGGGGATGAAATCTTTCAATCCGCAGTTTGCCGGGAGCAAAGCAATGATCATCATCACCGACGGCGAAAACCACGAAGACGATGCAGTGGGCGCAGCTACCGAAGCAGCCAAACAAGGCATCACGATTTATACGCTAGGAATGGGGTTGCCACAGGGCGGACCAATACCCGAATTCAGTAACGGACAAAGAGGCTACCGCAAAGACAGGCAGGGGAACACCATTGTCACCAAGCTTGACGAAGAAATGCTACAAAAAATTGCTGAAGCCGGGAAGGGAGCCTACATCAGGGCAAACAATGCACAGGTAGGTCTGAATAACCTGTTCAGTGAAGTAAATAAAATGGAAAAAACAGAACTTGAAACGCAGATATACGCCGACTACGACGATAAATTCCAATATTTCATCGCATTTGGTATTTTCCTGATTTTGGTCGACTTTTTGATCCTGGACAGGAAAAATAAATACCTGAAAAATTTCAAACTGTTTGGGGAAAGATAATTACAGAGGTATGAAGCAAACTGGTATCATTATCGTTTTAATGTTGATTTGGGCAGGTTTGGCACAGGCCCAGAACGAACGAAAATTTATCCGTCAGGGAAATAAATATTATCAGGAGGCCATGAAAAATGACCATCCCGATACGGTGCTGTTCAATAAATCGGAAATAGAGTACCGCAAGGCGCTGGAGAAAAAACCGGATGACAATCAGTGGAATTTCAACATGGCTGATGCGCTGTATAAACAGCACAAGTTTGAAGAGTCGGGAGAGAAATTTAAAGAAATTGCCGACAAAACTTCCAATAGGGTTGAAAAAAGCCGTGCGCTGCACAACCTGGGTAATTCGCTGCTTATGAACAACAAGCTGGATGAAAGCATCAGCGCCTATAAAGAAGCGCTGCGCAACAACCCTGGTGACCTGGAGACCAAATACAACCTGTTGTATGCCATGAACAAGAAAAAACAGCAAGAGCAGAAACAACAGCAGCAGCAAAAAAATCAGGATCAGAATAAAGATAAAAACAAAGATCAGGATAAAAACAAGGACCAGAACAAGGATCAAAATAAAGATCAGAAGGATCAGAATAAAGACCAGAATCAACAGAATAAGGACCAGCAAAAGCAGAATCAGCAGCAACAGCAACAGCAGCAAAACAAGATTTCGAGACAAAATGCGGAGCAGATGCTTCAGGCGCTCGAAAACAACGAAAAGAAAATTCAGGACAAAGTGAAGAAAATGCAGGCGCTGAAAGCACAATCGAAAAAGGTTGACAAAGACTGGTAGAAGACATGCTGAAGTCAGAAGTCAGAAAAAGCACTCCTTCACTTGTAAAAAACCGGGCGGCAGCAACATGTTGATTTGGAACTTGAGTTAGTGAACTGTAATTTTATCGCGATTTAGAAAAGCATAGCTTGAAAGGATATGATCAGAAAGATTAAAGTACTGATTTTTTTAATGTTCGCAGCGCTGGCAACTATGGCCGACAAAGTAGACTTTGTCATGGAAGGGCCTGAAGCCGTATCGCTGGGCGAACAGTTTAGGTTGGGTTTTACGGTCAATCAGCAAGGAACTGACCTTCAATTACCCGACCTCTCGAATTTCGACGTTTTAATGGGGCCTTCCACCTCGCAGAGTTTCAGCTCGCAGATCATCAACGGAAAGGCCACGCAGTCGTACAGTTTTTCGTACACGTTTATTTTGCGTGCAAAAAAGGAAGGTAAATTCACCATCAGGCCTGCCTCGATCAAAGTAGGCGGAAAAACCTACGAATCGAACAGCATGGAGATTCAGGTTGTGAAAGGCCAGCCGCAACAGCAGCAATCATCTTCGGGTGGTGGCGGTGGGCAAGCTGCAAGCCAGCAGGGCAACAGCGACACACCAACCGGAACCATCAGCAAAGAGAACCTCTTTGTTCGCGTAGCCGTCGATAAAACAAACGTATCGAAGGGAGAGCAAATCATGGCAACCGTAAAAATATACGTCAGCCCGAATGTCGCGCTCAATGGTTTCGACGACGTGAAACTCCCTTCGTATGAAGGTTTTTGGACGAAAGAAATTGAAATTCCGACACAGGTTAATTTTAGCAGGGAAGTATACAATGGTCGTATTTACCAGGTTGGTACCCTGAAAAAAACCATATTGTTTCCGCAACAAACCGGCAACATCCGCATCGATCCTTTCGAAATAAGTTGCCTCATACGCCAGCGCGTTCGCCAGCAGCAGAGTTTCTTCGACGATTTCTTCGATAACTACCGCATGGTAAAAGCTAAAGTGGTGAGCGATCCGCTTGTTATCAGCGTGAAAGATCTGCCCAACCAGCCAGCCGGATTCAACGGCGCGGTGGGTAATTTTAGTGTCACCAGTTCCATCGACAAAACCGAACTGAAATCGAACGAAGCAGTTACGCTGAAACTAACTGTGAGCGGAAGCGGAAACTTAAGCCTGATTAATCCGCCCAAGCTTGAATTGCCGCAGGATTTTGAAGCTTACGACCCGAAAACAACCGATAAATCCATTGCAAGCGATAACGGACTTTCAGGCTCTATCACTTTCGAATACCTTTTTATTCCGCGCTATGCCGGAAACTTTACCATTCCTTCCATCCCGTTCGTATTCTTCAATCCGTCGACACGCCAGTTCGAAACACGTTCGACAGAAGCTTACAATATACGCGTAGCCAAAGGCAGCGACGATCAGGGTGGTTCGATGGTCAGTTCATTCTCGAAAGAAGATGTGAAAATGATCGGGAAAGACATCCGCTTCATCAGGCAAAACAATGCGAAACTGAAGCCAAAAGGAAGCTCGTTCTACGGAACATTCGAGTTTTACCTGATTTATATTCTCAGCCTTGCCGGTTTTGCGGCCTTTTATGTGATCAACCGGAAGAAAATTAAAGAAAGCGCCAACATCGCGCTGATGAAAAACAAGCGGGCCAACAGGGTAGCGCTTAAACGTCTGAAAGAAGCTTCGGAACACCTGAAGAATAACAAAGCAGAGCAATTCTACGAATCTGTAATCAAGGCGTTGTGGGGTTACCTGAGCGATAAACTGTCGATCCCGGTAGCCGAACTGAACCGCGACAAAGCTTCGGTCAGCCTGCTTGCCAGAGGCGTTGAACAGGAAACTGTAAACGAATTGATGAAAATCATTGACGACTGCGAGTTTGCCCGCTATGCTCCGGCAGCATTTTCGGGAACGATGAAAGAAGTGTATGACGGCGCAGCCCGCCTGATGGGAATCTTCGAAAAACAAATTCGGTAACCGCAAAAACAAGACAGGATGAAACGATTGATCAATACTATACTCGCTGTGTTACTCTGTGCAACGGTTTTTGCACAGGACGACCTGCTCCAGAAAGCCAACGATTTTTATACGAAAGAACAATACAAGCAGGCAATTGACACCTACAACCAGATTCTGATGACCAATATGGAATCGCCCGAAGTATATTTCAACCTGGGCAATGCCTATTACAAATCAGGACAATACACACAGGCTATCCTGAATTATGAAAGGGCCAAATTATTGTCGCCCAATGACGAAGACATTACTTTCAACCTCCAGATTGCCAATCAGAAAGTGGTGGATTCAATTCAGGAACTGCCCGGATTCTTCGTTTTCCGCTGGTGGAATTCGCTTGTTAACAGTCATTCAACTGACACCTGGGCTGTCATGAGTGTAATCGGTTTTATTTTATTCCTGATAATGCTCGGGTTTTACTTTTTTGCCCGCACAGGAGACATCCGGCGAATCACATTTTGGGCTGGCTGTTTCCTGATTTTATTTTCGGGGCTCACCTGGTCGTTTGCCGCGAAGCAAAAAGCCAGGCTGATAAACCACGACTACGCCATCGTGATGCAACCCACGGTTACCGTGAAAAGTTCACCTTCGGAAAAGGGGACCAACCTGTTTGTTGTTCATGAAGGATTGAAAGTGCGCATCACCGATAAAATCGGAGAGTGGGTGGAAATCAGGCTTGCAGACGGTAATAAAGGATGGGCGCTTATCGAAACGGTGGAAAGAATTTAAAAAAATTATCATTAATATGGCCATTGCCAGGTTGATTATACTGATCGGCCTGGCAATTTGCTTTATTTTGCAACCCATAACAACCATTTCTGGTAATGGTTGTTATATCTATTCAAAAATTTAAACTATGGCTTACAATTTACTGAAAGGCAAAAGGGGAATTATTTTCGGCGCACTGAATGCCGACTCAATTGCCTGGAAAGTTGCCCAAAAGGCTTACGATGAAGGAGCAACCTTCACATTAACCAACACAGGTGTAGCAATGCGGATGGGCGATACGGCCAAGCTGGCCGAGGCCTGCAACACCATTGCCATCGAAGCGGATGCAACCAGTGTTGAAGACCTCGAAAATCTCTACAAAAAATCGATGGAGTTTTTGGGAGGTAAAATCGACTTTGTGCTTCATTCTATCGGGATGTCGCCTAATGTGAGAAAAGGACGCCATTACAGCGATCTCGACTACAACTTTCTGGAAAAAACGCTTGATGTTTCGGCGATTTCTTTCCACAAAGTGTTGCAGGTAGCCCGCAAACTCGACGCCATCAACGATTGGGGATCGGTAGTTGCACTCTCGTATGTTGCCGCCCAGCGTACCTTCTACGGGTATAACGACATGGCCGATGCCAAAGCATTACTTGAGTCGATTGCCCGCAGTTTCGGCTACATCTACGGACGGGAACGCCGCGTGAGAATCAACACAGTATCGCAGTCGCCAACCCTCACCACTGCCGGTAGCGGCGTAAAAGGGATGGACAAACTGATGGACTTCTCGGAACGAATGGCTCCGCTGGGTAATGCCGATGGCGACGAATGTGCCGACTATTGTATCACACTTTTCTCCGACCTGACAAAGAAAGTGACCATGCAAAACCTTTTCCACGATGGAGGTTTCTCCTCAATGGGAATGAGTTTGCGTGCACTTACCCAGTATGAGAAAGGACTTGGATGCAACTGCGAATGCGGCGCCGACGAACCTTGCGACGATCACCAGTACGATTAAAACAGCAACTTTCCATAACGACAAAAACCGGCTCATCACCGGTTTTTTTATTTTTATGTTGTCCTGAAAGTTTTTTTCAATAGGCCCCGGAAGTCCAATTTCCAGGTCAAATTTTCCGCTTCTGTTTTCAGGAATCAAATTCAATCGGGTTATCTGTTTTGCTCGGCAAACTGGCGTCCGCGTCTCAGCGCATCCAGGTTCAGGTCAACAACCTCCTGGCCTTTCCGGGCAAAAATGGTTCGGATACCATTCTCAATTTTCGAAAACTCAATGTCGATAAACGGAGAGGCAGCTCCCAGCATCACCATATTCGAAGCACGGCTACTGCCCACTTCTTTGGCAATGGCGTCGGCATCGATGGCAATATAACGCGGGAATTTGCGGATTTCCCCCATCACCTGATCGATTTCCGGATAGTTTGGAATGTTGACAAAAGGCGTAACATTGGTTACGAGGTATCCCGTTTCCGACAAATAGGGCAGGTAACGAAGCGATTCCATTGGTTCAACGGAAAGAATCAAATCGGCCGATCCTCCGGGAATCAAATCCGAAGCAATAGTTTTGTCCGAAATGCGGAGATGCGAATACACTGCCCCGCCCCGTTGGCTCATTCCATGTGTCTCTGCCTGTTTGATCAGCAGGTTGTCGGCCAGCGCGGCCTCGCCAAGCACAGTGGCAATCGACAAAATTCCTTGTCCGCCCACTCCTGCCAGTATGATGTCTGATTTCATAATATTAATAATTTAGGTTGTTTCTGGTTACGAGGTGCGAGTTTCGGGTTTATGCGCAACCCGGACCATGCAACGCGCAACTTCTTTCACTGGTTACTGCTACTTAACACTGATTACTCTTTATTTCGTTTTCTTCTTCCGGCCCGCTGAATGCACTCGCGGCGTGGAATAATAACAGAAACACCATTGTAGGCAAATTCCTGTTTGAACAAACGAACCATCTCGTCGTGGTTTCTTTTGAGCGGGACAATGGTGTGAATATGGGCCGGATCGACACCAATACCCATGCAAATCGACTCAATTTTCCCAAAAGCCGACGAGTCCTGTCCTCCGGTCATCGACACCGATTCATTGTCGGAAATGACAATGGTAATGCTCGATTTTTCGTTCACCGCATCGAGCAAACCGGTTATTCCGGAGTGAGCAAAAGTTGAGTCGCCGATTACGGCAACGGCAGGTACCAAACCGGCATCGGCAGCGCCTTTCGCCATTGTTATCGAAGCACCCATATCGACACACGAGTTAATGGTTTCGTAAGGAGGAAGGGCGCCAAGCGTGTAACAGCCGATGTCGGAAAAGACACGGCCTTTGGTATATTCGGCCAGCGCTTCATTCATCGCATTGTAAGCATCCTGATGACCACAGCCCGTGCACAATGCAGGTGGACGATTAGCCACTACCTCCGGAACGGCAAAGCCTTCGAACAATTCTTTGCCCAACGCTTTAGCCACCAAATCAGGATTCAACTCTCCATCACGGGGCAAAGTGCCATCCAATCGTCCTTTGATAGGTGTTCCATCTTCGAAGAACCCTTTCAACATTTCCTCGACCAATGGTGCGCCTTCTTCAAGCACAAGAATTTCGTCACATTCCCTTTCGAGTCGTTTGATGTGGTTTTTAGGGAGCGGATATTGCGAAATTTTCACAACCGGATAAGGACACGATCCTTCCGGATAATGCTCCATCAGGTAATTGTATGCAATTCCGCAGGCGATGATCCCCAAACTTTTGTCGTTCCCGTCTTCGTAACGGTTATATTTAGATTCTTCAGCCAGTTTCAAAAATAAATCCTGACTTTGCAGCAATCCTTTGTAGCGACGCCGCGCAATGGCAGGCAGCAGAATAAACTGACGCGGATCGGCCGGTATCGAAAGATCATTTTCCGGAAGCAGGGGGCTACAGGCAACTCCAGCGCGTGAATGGGCCAGGCGGGTAGTAATACGCAGCATAACGGGCACTTTTGTCAGTTCCGACAGGGCGAAACCTTCGCGGGCCATATCGTATGCTTCCTGCTGACTGGAAGGTTCCAAGACAGGAATCATGGCGAATTTTCCGTAGTAGCGCGAATCCTGCTCATTTTGCGAAGAGTGCATCGACGGATCGTCGGCAACCGTTACAATGAGGCCTCCGTTCACTCCGGTAATCGCTGCATTCACAAACACGTCGGCGGCGACATTCAATCCCACATGCTTCATGCACGACATGGCACGTTTTCCGGCATACGACATTCCCAATGCTGTTTCGAGGGCCGTCTTTTCGTTGGCCGACCATTTTCGGTGAATATTCCGCTCGATGGCCACAGGGTTATCCTGAATAAATTCGGTAATTTCAGTAGAAGGAGTACCCGGGTAGGCATAAACCCCCGACATTCCTCCGTCAATCGCTCCTTGTCCGATGGCTTCGACCCCCAGAAACAAATGCTTTTCCATGTCTAAATTTGTTTGGTTTTAAAATCGAACCCAAAAATAGGAGATTAGCTTCGGAAAACAACTTCAAAAGCTCAGCTTTAAAGAATTTATCAAAATTTAGACTGGTTCTAAAATATATTGTAATTAGCAAGAAACGTTACTGACTCCAAATTTCAGGAAAGCGTTTTGGCAGTTTGTCGAAAAGATATAACTTCGGAAAAATTAACAACAAACCTAACCAACATGAAAAAACTCTTTTTTCTGGCTTTGGCTGTGATTGTTTTAGCATCATGCCAGCCAAAAGCAAACACCAAAAGCTCGCCTGCCGATTTCAAAATCTTCAAGGGCACAAACATTGCACACTGGCTTTCGCAATCGGGCCGTCGAGGAGCCGAACGCGACAGTTTCTTTCAGGAGAAAGATGTAGCTTATATTAAGAGCCAGGGCTTCGACCACATCAGGCTTCCGATAGACGAAGAGCAAATGTGGGACGAAAACGGAGTGCGCCACGATGAAGCCTTCGCATTGATGACCAACTGCCTGGACTGGTGTAAAAAGTACGATCTGAAAGTTATTGTAGACCTGCACATTTTGCGTTCGCACCATTTTAATGCAAAGGAGAAACCGCTTTGGACCGATCCGAAAGAACAGGAGAAATTTTACCGTTTCTGGCAGGACCTGTCAGCAGCACTCCACCTGTATCCGGTATCCGATGTTGCCTACGAGTTGATGAACGAAGCGGTGGCTGACGACCCGGAACAATGGAATAACTTACTGGCCAATGCCATCTCCACACTTCGTAAACTGGAACCTGAACGAATCATCGTTGTTGGTTCGAATCTGTGGCAGTCAGCCAAAACCTTCGATGTATTAAAAGTACCGGATGACAAAAACCTGATCCTCAGCTTCCATTTTTATGAGCCATTCCTCCTCACCCATTTCCATGCCGGGTGGACGAACCTGCGCAATTATACCGGTCCGGTTCATTACCCGGGCGCACTGATTTCGAAGGCCGAATTCGATGCACTGCCAGCCGATCAGCAGGAAATTGTGAAAGGCTATGTTGATCAGGAATGGAACATGCAAAAAATTGAAGAAATGATGCAATTGCCCATTCTGAAAGGTAAGGAACTTGGCCTGCAGGTTTATTGCGGCGAATATGGCGTTATTGACGATTCGCCGGAAGCCGATAAAATACGCTGGTACAATGACATGATAGCCGTTTTCAACAAAAACGGGATCGCCTCGGCCAACTGGAATTATAAAAGTGGTTCTTTTGGATTGGTTGACGGTTCGATGAACCCCAACACTCCGGTTATTGAATCCATTATCAGAAAATAAAGTAGTCCGGAAAATAAATGAAAGCCCGCCTCCTTCTCTGGGGCGGGCTTTTGTTTTCTATCGGTAAACTCCTGCTAAAACATTTTATTGGCTTTGCCATTAAATGACAACAGAACAAGTAATCCTCAGAATAAAAAAGACATTTAAGTATTTATTCATAAACAAACTGATTTCTCGGGCGTTACAAATACTGAAATAAATATCTAATTTTAAATCAGTTGCCTATGAAAACAGCATTTACACTTCAGAAACAGGGATTTTTAGCAATTGTGATGTTTGCTGTCTTCCTGATGTTTAGCTTCGGTGCCTCAGCAACCATTTACACGGTAGCTGTATCAAATTACAAATTCGAGCCAAAAGAGATCACGATCAATGAAGGAGACACAGTTGTCTGGGTTAATTCCGACGGGCACCACAATGTCGACGGAATGAAAACAGCTTATCCTTCGAATCCTGAATCATTTGGAAACGATGCCGGGATGGACTGGACCTATCAGTTTATTTTTAGTACCGCCGGAACATATAATTACCAATGCGATCCGCACGTTGGATTTGGGATGGTTGGTAAAATAACTGTTAACCAGAAACAGACAACTTCGACACAGATTGCCGAAAAAAGCGACAGGATCAGGGTATTTCCGAATCCCGCAAAAGAGTTTATCAACCTGAGCATTCCGACTTCGATGGGTTCGGCGCAAATGCTGAAGATTTATTCGATCACCGGCTCACTTGTCGATACCAAAACGATCTCGGGAAATTCGGCAAAGTACAATTTAGCCCAGTTGAAAAGCGGGGTTTATTTCGTTGAAATTCAAACGTCAGATAAAAAAGAAGTGATAAAATTTATCAGGCAGTAACTTTGAATGATGCTACTTGGAAAGTGGATTTTTCAGAACTGAAGAATCCACTTTTTTTATTCCTTCAGCATAAATTTCATGCTCACCGGGTTGTGATCGGAGTTTTTAAAATTCAGGTCGATCGTCTTATTTTCTAAAACTTCGACATTCGGTGAAACAAGGAAAAAGTCAAGCAGGCAGCGGAATGTTTTTCCGGGGATATATTGTTCGTTCAAATACCTGTTTGTCGGCTCAACGGGATCAAAAACCCATTGCCAATCTTCCGGCATAAAGTCGGAAGCAACATTGGTGAGCCGAAATGATTTGGATTGAAGATTTGTGCCAAACCGGGTAAGTGAAACGCCGGGAGGCGATTGGTTCCAGTCGCCACCTGCCACAACATAGTTTCCTTTTGCATACTCGGCAAGCACAAAATCCCGAAGGAACTGCATTTCCTGCTTTTTCAGGCTTCCGTCGTCGAAGGCCGACATGTGCGAATTAACAAGCACCAGTTCTTTACCATTCGCTGCAGGGAAGCGATCGACCAGCATACAACGACGCAGGTTGAACAGCCGAACCGGCCAGCCGAACATACCCGGGTAAGCATACCGCGCCGATTGCACAGGCAAATAGCGACTTTGTGTCATAAGTCCGGAGTTTACTTTCCCCATGGGCGAGCGCACCGGGATTGGGACAAAACCAACCACATAGTTAGGCGCCATCGACGAAAAATACTTCGACCGGAAAGTCAGCGTGTCCATCTCATTCAGGTAGTAGCTTCTTTTTGAGCTTAAATCAATTTCCTGAATCAGGATAAAAGTTGCCGCAGTCTGGCTGTGCAAAAAATCGCGGATGGCACGCAGATTTTCGACCGCCCGACTGCGGGAACCGCGAACCTGTTTACCTCCATCGTAGAAAAAATCCATGTCGTCGCCAAGCCCCGCATAGCCGATGTTCCACGAAATCACCTGAAACGGATGGCTGCACCTCAGCGTATCAGGATTTGGGTTCGCGGCAAGCACCAGCTTTTGAGGCGGATTATACCAGGTAACCTGGGCATAAAGAATCAGTCCGGCAAAAGCTATAATCGCCAGAATAACAACAAGAACCACAAATTTCAGGAGTTTCATAAATGAATTGGTTTGCTCCAATTTACAGAATTTGTTTGAATATTCAATTTTCACTTCTTCCTGCCATTCATCATGAGCGGGAAAAGGGTTTTAAACTATTTTCGTAACTTTCAAAAATCAGAATCCTCAAAAAAGAACGGATATGTCGAAAAATCGCTTCATCATTTTACTCTGTATCCTTATGATTTCTGCCTGTCAACCTGTAAAAATAAAAACAGCCGGTAAAACCGCGGCTCCGGCACCGTCGGGCATTTCGGAAACCACCATCTCCGGAATTGCCAAAGAACTCGGTCTCAAAGAAGGCGACGCCTCCGAAAAAGGGATCAGGCATGCGGCCGCGCTGTGGCGCGACACCGATGGCTCTGCGGAAGATTTTGCCCGCTTTTGCAAAGAAAACCTGATCACCGATCCGGCGCAGAAAGAAGCCGCTTTTAACAAGTATTGTCAGTATTTCGAATCGCTGCGTGGCCATTTCAATAAGCTGAGCCTCGACATGCAGGAAAACGTGCAACTGCAAAAAGGCGAACTGCTGCCCCTCGACAACCTGTTTGCAGCATACGACCCGGGGGCCCACCTGATCAACGACCTGTACGACAACAAAATCGCCTTCATGGTAGCGCTCAATTTCCCGTATTACACCACCGAAGAGAAAAATACTTTCGGCCCAAACTGGACGCCGCTTCAATGGGGATATGCCCGACTGGGCGATGTCTTTAGTGCGCGCATTCCGTCGGAGCTAAACCAGATGGCAGCCCGGGTAATGGCCGACAACGACGCGTATATAGCTGACTACAACATTTACATGGGTCACCTGCTGAGCGACGACGGGCAGAAGCTTTTTCCGGAGGACATGGTTTTACTGAGCCACTGGAACCTGCGCGACGAAATTAAAGCCAACTACGCCAATCAGGAAAACGGATTAAAAAAACAGGCGCTCATCTACAAAGTTATGGAGCGGATCATCGACCAGTCGATTCCTAAAACGGTAATCAACTCCGGAAAGCAGGACTGGAACCCGATGAGCAACGAAGTATTTGCCGATGGAAACAAGACCGAAGCTGAAGCCGAAACCGACGGACGCTACCAACATATCCTGAATACTTTTCATTATTACCAGGCACTCGACCCGTATAATCCTGAAATGAACACCGCTATCCAGCGTGCATTCTCTGCCGACATGCAGATTCCGCAACCCGAAGTACAGAAGCTGTTTAACGAGTTTCTGAGCGCGCCCCAGGTAGCCGAAGTGGCTGCGATCATTAAAAAGCGTCTTGGCAGCGACCTGCAGCCATGGGACATCTGGTACGACGGATTCAAAGCGCGAAGCACCATCTCCGAAGAAAGCCTGAACGCCATTACCCAAAAGAAATATCCGAATGCAGCGGCACTGGAAGCCGATTTAGGCAATATGCTCCTGAAGCTGGGATTCAGCAAAGAAAAGGCGTCTTTCATCGCCTCACGCATCGCCGTTGATCCGGCCCGCGGTTCGGGACATGCCTGGGGTGCCTCCATGAAAAGCGAAAAAGCACACCTGCGCACCCGCATTCCTGCCACCGGCATGAACTATAAAGGATATAACATTGCCGTACATGAGTTCGGGCACAATGTAGAACAAACCATTTCGCTGAATGAGGTGCCTAATTACATGATTAATGGGGTGCCAAACACGGCATTTACAGAGGCGCTGGCTTTTGTTTTTCAGGAACGCGACCTGTTTTTGCTGAACATGAAAGACTCCAATCCGGAGAAAGAAACCCTGAAAACCCTTGACATTTTCTGGTCGCTGTACGAAATCATGGGCGTTTCGATGGTCGACATGAAGATGTGGCAATGGTTGTATGCCAATCCGAATGCTACCGCAGTCGAACTTCGCGACGCAGTAATCCAAATCAGCAAAGATGTCTGGAATACCTATTACGCGCCCGTTTTCGGCATTCAGGACCAAACCATCCTGGCCATTTATTCGCACATGATCAACTCGCCCATGTACCTGCCCAACTACGCGTTCGGACACCTCATCCATTTCCAGTTGGAAGAACATTTTAAAACACACCCGTTTGCGCCGGAAGTGGAACGCATCTTCTCGCTTGGACAGCTCACACCCAACGAATGGATGAAACAGGCTGTCGGAACGCCACTCTCCAATGAAGCCATCCTGAAGGCCGCAGAAGATGCCGTTGGGAAGATGAAGAATTAAGTTTCAAAAGAACTGGTTTATAGCAGGGTTGGGATTTTTCCTGACCCTGTTTTGTTTGTTGGGTTTTCAAAACGCGCCCACCAGCTACCCTGATGCATCACCTGTGTTCCGGGCTGAAAGCCCTACTCAGTTCAGTCTCAGGCATCCTTTTTAGTTGCCCTTTCAGGGCGAATTTCGTTGATTCGATCTATTACCGGGACGTTGTCCCGGCTGAAGTAAACCGTCCTTTCAGGACGCAGATGTCTGATAATATTTCCATCGCCTGCGTTTTTTTCCCCGGGCTGAAAGCCCCACTCAATTCAGCCTCAGGCATCGCCTGAGGTTTGAAATACCCGCACCATGCGTAACCGCCCTGAAAGGGCAAGTCAGTCGGACCAAAGGTAACGTTCATCATATTCAATACCGTATTCCTGTAAAAAACGGAGAAGCTCTTCTCTGAAAGAATATTTCCGGTGATGCTCTTCCTGATTGGCAATATATTGTTTTACCCTGTCATGAATCGACTCACTGACCGAGAAACCAGCATATCCCCCCTGCCAAGCGAAGTTCCGGTAATAGGAATCCAGCGTCTTTATCCATCTGCTGCTGTGCCGCTTGATTTCCTCCGCAAGTTTTGCGAGCGCAATGTTTTTCGACATCACACACAGGATATGAACATGATCGTGAGTCCCGTTGATCAGGACCGGAATCGATTCGTTGTCTTTGATGATTACTCCCATATAAGCATACAACCTGCTTTTGTCCTCCTTTCTAATTGGCACTGAATAACTACCAATATGAAAAACCAAATGGATATAAATTTTTGACAATGATTGAGACATAGGCATCCTTTTTAGTTGCCCTTTCAGGGCGAATTTCGTTGATTCGATTTATTACCGGGACGTTGTCCCGGCTGAAGTAAACCGTCCTTTCAGGACGAAAGACATACACCTATGTAA
>JAEWME010000346.1 GCA_023393265.1 Bacteroidota bacterium
ACTGAAAGCAGCATTAAACATGCAGCCGATAAAACTCATTTCAGCACTTTCTCGCTGTGGGATACTTATCGTGCAGCTCACCCATTTTATACGATTGTTCAGCAAAAAAGAACAGCAGGATTTATCAATTCGATGTTGCGCCAATACGAAACGTATGGTTATTTGCCCATCTGGCAGCTTTGGGGAGAAGAAAATTACTGCATGATCGGCAATCACGCCATTCCTGTAATTGTTGATGCCTTCTTCAAGGGAATTCCTGGCGTTGACTACGAAAAAGCCTATGAAGCAGTAAAGGCGTCGTTGACTACTTCGCACCGCAATTCACCGTTCGACATTCTGGACAAATATGGATACTTTCCTGAAGACTTGCAATCGCAGTCGGTTTCGCTGACACTGGAAATTGCTTACGACGACTGGTGTGTAGCCCAAATGGCAAAGAAACTTGGTCGCGACGTCGATTATAAGTTTTTCCTGAACCGCTCGGGAGACTACAAAAATGTTTTTGATAAAACCATCGGTTTTTTCAGGGGTAAAGACAGCAAAGGAAACTGGATTGAACCTTTTAACCCGCTTGCTTATGACGGAAACGGCGGTTTCCCGTTCACCGAGGGTAATGCCTGGCAATATTTGTGGTATGTTCCGCAGGATGTGTATTCGTTTATCGACCTGATGGGCGGCGATCAGAAATTCATCCAGAAGCTTGATACCTTTTTCTCGCTTGATGCAAAGCCAGAGGATGTGAACGGAAACGCCTCCGGATTTATCGGACAATATGCGCACGGGAATGAGCCTAGTCACCACATTGTTTACCTCTACGATTTTACCAGCGAGCCCTGGAAAGCGCAGTATTACAGTGCTAAAATCATGAACGAACAATACAACGATCAACAATCGGGCTACTCCGGAAATGAAGACTGCGGACAGATGTCGGCCTGGTACCTGTTCAGTTCGATGGGTTTTTACCCGGTGAATCCGGCAAACAGCGTTTATTGCTTCGGATCACCACAACTGGCCAAAGCAACGATTAATCTTCCTGATGGAAAACAATTTAAGATGATTGCCGACAAAGTTGGCGGAGAAAATATTTATATCCAGAAGATTGTGTTCAATGGCAAGCCATATAAGAAAAGCTACATTACCCACCAGGATATTTTGAACGGAGGCGAAATAGAATTCTTTATGGGAAGCAAACCCAACAAAAAAATGGCTGAATACGAGAAACCTGTCTCTGTACTTTGATCCTCAATATCAGTATGCGAGCCTCTTTTTATTGATGTCTCGCTGATGATTACAACGAAAAGGACCTGAACTTCTTAAATGTTCGGGTCCTTTTTGTTTTCAAATTATCTACCTTTAGCCAAACACAAAAATTCCAACATGAACCGACTTTTTTTACTTTCCGTTTTTATCATCGGATGGATTGCCTCTGTGCAGGCACAAACTGTTAACTACAAGACTGAAAGTAATATTGCGTACCGTGATGGTGCCAATCTCGATGATTATCAGAAGGAGCGATGCAAACTTGATATATATTATCCTGAAAATGTGAAGGATTTTACAACTGTGGTTTGGTTCCATGGTGGTGGACTTACGGGAGGCGAAAAATTCATTCCGGAGCGTTTGAAAAACGAAAAGCTTGCAATTATTGCCGTTAATTACCGGTTGAGCCCGAAAGTGAAAAGCCCCGCATTTATTGATGATGCTGCGGCTGCTGTGGCATGGACTTTCAGGAATATTGCCAAATATGGTGGCGATCCGAAAAAAATTGTTGTGTCGGGGCATTCGGCTGGCGGTTACCTCACCTGCATGATTGGGCTCGACAAGCATTACCTGCAAGTCTACGGAATTGATGCCAACTCGATAGAGAAACTGGTTCCCTTCAGCGGACAAATGATTACGCATTTCACTGTGCGGAAAGAACGAGGTATTCCGGATGTTCAGCCCGTAATTGACGACATGGCTCCGCTTTACCATGTTCGGGCCGACGCGCCACCACTTTATTTGATCACCGGCGACCGTGAGCTTGAAATGCTTGGCCGCTACGAAGAAAATGCCTACATGTGGCGAATGATGAACCTGGCCGGAAGTAAAACCACTACTCTGTTCGAACTGGATGGCTTTGATCATGGTGGAATGCCCGATCCGGCTTACGATCTGCTCCTCAAAATACTGAAGAAGTAATTTTCTATTCGTTCGGGTACAAGTGACATTTCATGCAATATCAAACGTCATATCAGAGTCCGGTTGGAGTTTTAATCCTGAAGTCGGACGGAGAAGCTATAACCGAAATTCATTTTTCTGAAACCGACATTCAGGAAAAGAATTCGTGCCCGGCTCTCAACCAGTGCTGTGGCAGGTTGGATGACTATTTCTCAGGAAAAGATTTAGCGATGGATATTTTGTTGAAACCTGAAGGGACAGCGTTTCAGCAGAAAGTTTGGGCTGAACTTTTGAAAATTCCTTTTGGTGAAACGATTACCTACCACGAGCTGGCAGTTCGGCTTGGCGATCCCAAAGTGATTCGGGCAGCGGGAACAGCAAATGGCAGGAATCCGATCGCAATTTTAATTCCATGCCATCGCGTGATTGGTGCCGGAAATAAACTGGTTGGCTACGCGGGTGGCATCTGGCGGAAAAAGTGGCTGCTGGAACACGAAATAAAAAACAACAACAACAAACGAACATTATTCTAATGAACAACGATACACTTCTTTTCGAGGCTTGTGTTGAAACCCTCGACGAAGCACTCCTGGCAGAGAAAAACGGCGCACATCGCATCGAACTTTGTTCACACCTCGAACTCGACGGACTTACTCCGTCAGCGGAACTTACCCGGCAATGCGTAAGCCAACTCACGATTCCGGTAATGGCCATGGTTCGCCCGCGGGGTGGTGATTTCTGTCACACCGAGGAAGAGCTGAAACAGATGGAACAGGAAATTGACTATTTCAAACAATCCGGAGTTGCCGGTGTCGTTTTTGGCTTGCTCACATCTGACCGGCAAATAGATGTTCAAAATACCATCCGGCTGACGCAACGTGCCAATCCGTTGCAGGTTACTTTTCATAAGGCAATAGATTTTACTCCTGATGTGCTGGGTTCATTTGCCGAGTTGAATGAGATTTCGGGAATTACCAGGGTGCTTACTTCCGGAGGCATGGATACCGCCTGGAATGGTCGCCACATCATCAAAGCGATGCAGGATTTGCCACAACGAAAAATCAGGATTATAGCTGCCGGAAAAGTGCTTCCAGATAACCGCGAAACCATCGCCGGATTCACCGGGGTTTCGGAACTGCACGGAAAGCGGATTGTAGCAAGTTAAGTCCTCCTGTTAGTTTATTTGTTTCTCAGGAAAATACAAGGCTGGTTTGTAATGTGTTTTGTTGTAGTTTGTTAGCCTTAATTTCCTGGCGTCATTCTACGCTTCTGCATTTAGTCATTTTCTGTTACTTTCTGAAAATTTGCTTCAATATTAATTTATTTGAATATTTTAGTTCTGAAGTCGAAAAATATGACTTATCTTTGGGATTATTCTGTTTTAAATATCTAAACTTGCAGCACAATTAACTAGAAATGAATTCAGGAAAACAATTAGAATTATGAAAACAATTAAACATTTTTCAGCTATCGTGCTTTTGTTGCTGCTGGGTAATTCAGTTTGGGCCCAGTCGGAAAGTAATTTTTACAAAGCTTTTGAAATGTCGGCCAGCGAGGGGTTAAACCTTCAGGCAGCAGGTAAGTTGGGTATCAAACCGGTGTACGGGATCATCGGAATCGGGACACAGTTTCTAAGCGAAAACTATAAATGGGCGTTTGGTGCTGGTGTTGGTACACATTTGCTGAAGGAAAAAGAACAGTCGCTCAACCTCGAATACATGATTTATCATGTGAATGAAGACGAAATGTGGACGGATAATTTTAATAATTATCAACAGATTAAGATTTTGTATAGCAGGCGGCTGGGTGATAAGGTCAGTATTTTTGGCGGACCAACAGCCAACCTCAACATTGCTGAAAACAAGCAAAGTTTCGGTCACACTTTCGAAAGTACTTTTGCTCCATATGACATTTATTCGCATGTAGGTGATAATCATACAGCAAAAGGCTGGATTGGACTTACCCTGGGAATCAGGTTTGATAAATAGTTGATTTAACAGATTATTGAGGTTGGACCTCCCTGTGCGATTGGGGAGGTCTTTTTATTTCGAGTCACGCCTGTCGAAGTGTTTCGAGTCACCCCATTCGCCGTAGCCAATTTCGCAGCCAGAAATCCCGATGCGGGCTTCCAGACAGTTTTTACATAAATCGGCGCTTTCATCGAGGCAAGGTTTTCCCTCGTACAATTGGTAGGCTTTTCGCTGGTCGGTTGGTGTGAGGTTTGGCATCAATACATTGGCGCCAATTGTCAACGCCTTTTCCCGCCCTGCCGGATCAATTGCCTGAAGAGCAGTGGCCGCAGCAATGTTGATGTCGGGCATCAGCAAGCGAAGGACCGCCACCATTTTCAATGCCAGGTCGAAGCGCTCATTTTTTGCTTTTAGCTCATTCCTGAATGCAAAAAGCGGCGTTTCCTCATGTTCGATATATGGTCCCATTCCCACCATGTCAACGTCCATCTTTTTCATAAACAGCAAATCTTCGGCTAAGTCGTCAATTGTTTGAAAGGGCAGCCCGATCATCACACCTGTGCCAACCTGGTATTCGGCATTTTTTAGGTCGGCCAAAGCCTCCAGCCGTTTCGTAAAACTGTGCAGTTCGTTTTCCGGGTGTATTTTTCGGTAGAGCTCCGGATTGGAGCTTTCGATCCGGAGCAAATATCGATGGGCACCGGCTGCCAGCCACCGCTTGTAGGTTTCGTGTGTTTGCTCACCACATGAAAGTGTAATACCTAGTTCCCCGTTCGAAACTTTCTTGATTTGCAGGAGCAGGTTTTCTACGCGGCGTACAAATGCAGGCGACGAAACTTCGCCCGATTGCAGCACAACCGAACCGAAACGGTTTTGCCAGGCATAGCGGCAAGCTTCGATAATTTCTTCATCTGTCAATTCGTAGCGAGAAACATGGTCGTTGCTTTTCCTTATCCCGCAATAGAGGCAATCTTTGGCGCAGACATTCGAAAACTCGATCAGCCCACGGAAATAAACTTTGTTCCCTAAATGCTGCAGCCTCACTTTTTGTGCCTGAAGGAAAAGTTGTTGCCTTTCACTGCCTTCGCTTAGCAGAAGTGTCACGAGGTCGTCGTGCGAAAAATCGGTTTGCTGCAATATTTTTTCAACAGATTTCATCTGGCCGCGAAGATACGAAAAAGAGAAGTGCTTTCGGGTTTGGAACCTTGTACTTCAGTAATATGTACTTCTACGATTCAACTGTGTAATCTTTTCTGAAGTTCATTTTATAGTTAGAAAAATCTAACTATATTAGAGGCATGGAAAAACTCGTAAATGCCATCGCCAGGCTTTCGCGCGAGATTGGTCATCTGGAAGAAGCCGCTAAAGAGCAGTTTGATTTCAAAGAACTTACTCTTACGCAGATGAATTATCTTGAAACGATTAGTCAGTTGGGAAACCCGAATCTGACAGAGCTTGCAGCAGAGTTACACCTGACCAAACCGACGGTTAAAGTTGCTGTTGACAAGCTGATCGAGAAAGATTTTATTTATCGGGTTAAGTCGGATGATGATCGGCGAAGTGCTCATTTTCATCTGACTGTAAAAGGGAAACTAATTAATCACACACACGATTTTGCCCATAAACAAATGGCGGAGCAGATAATCACGAAGCTTGACGATACAGAGACAGCACTGATTTCGATGTTGCTCGAAAAAATTTTCAGTAAACCGTAAATTATCAAATTTAGTTAGATTATTCTAATAAAATATTGTCATGACTGTTGACCTTAAATCAGAAAAATACAGGGGATTGAACCAGTCTCAGGTTCAGGAAAAGCAAAAGCGGGAAGGTTTGAATGAGTTGCCTTCGTCGAAACCCAAAAATCTTTTTACCATTGCCTGGGGTGTAGCTAAAGAACCAATGTTCCTGTTGCTGGTCGCTTGTGGTGCGCTTTACCTGGCCTTGGGCGATGTTCAGGAGGGATTGATGCTGCTCGGGTTTGTTTTCGTGATCATGGGCATTGAATTTTACCAGGAGCGTAAAACGGAAAAAGCATTGGATGCCCTGAAAGATTTGGCTAGTCCGCGTGCGCTTGTCATTCGCGAAGGAATTGAGAAGCGAATTGCGGGACGCGAAGTAGTGACCGACGATTTGGTGGTTTTGCAGGAAGGAGATCGTGTTCCTGCCGATGCCAGGGTGTTATATTCTGTCAATCTGCTCGTTGATGAATCGTTGCTGACAGGCGAATCAGTTCCGGTGCGTAAAGCAGAGTGGGTCGGAAACGAAGCAAATATTCAGCCCGGTGGCGACGATTTGCCGTTTGTGTATTCAGGAACGATGGTTGTTCAGGGCAACGGCATTGTGAAGGTGACGGCAATCGGGTCGGACACCGAAATCGGGAAAATAGGCAAAGCGCTCGAATCGGTTGAAGAAGAAGAGACCCGCCTGAAAATGGAAATGGGCAGGCTGGTTAGAACAATGGCTATCGTGGGGATCACGCTGTGTGTGCTGGTTATTGCGGTTTACACACTTACACGTGGCGATTTGCTGAAAGGTTTTTTAGCGGGCATTACGCTGGCAATGGCCATGCTGCCCGAGGAATTTCCGGTTGTGCTCACTGTTTTTATGGCATTGGGTGCCTGGCGAATGTCGAGGGAAAATGTGCTCACGCGCCGTCCATCTGCTGTAGAGACCCTGGGCTCGGCTACTGTTTTATGCACGGACAAGACTGGTACACTCACTCAAAACCGGATGACTGTTGCCAGGTTGTATAACGGCGAAAATATTCATGCTATCACCAAAACGAATGGTTTTCCGGAAGAATTCCATGAGATTTTTGAGTACGGCATTTTGTCGAGTCAGATCAATCCGTTTGACCCGATGGAGCGAGCCATCACCACAATGGGCGAAACATATCTTCAGAATACCGAGCACATTCACACCGACTGGCAGATGGTGAAAGAGTATCCACTATCGAAAGATTTGCTGGCCATGTCTCGGGTTTTCAACAATCCTGAAAACAACAAGATGACGATTGCAACCAAGGGCGCTCCTGAAGCAATTTTCGAACTTTGTCATTTACCTGCAACAGCGCAGGAAAAATATGCGGGTGCTGTTGCCGAAATGGCTTCGGCTGGTTTGCGGGTACTTGGCGTCGCCCGCTCGTTGGTCGTGGCGCAGAGTCTTCCTGAAATTCAGCATGACTTCGATTTTGAATTTGTTGGATTGATTGGCCTATCCGATCCGATAAGGGAAGAAGTGCCCGGTGCGGTGGCCGAATGTTATCAGGCTGGTATCCGCGTGATCATGATCACAGGCGATTATCCGGTGACGGCAACGAACATTGCCCGGGAAATTGGCTTGAAAAATCACGCATCTGTAATTAACGGTTCGGAACTTCAGGAAATGAGTGAGGATGAACTTTGCAGGCGGATCAGCGATGTGAATGTTTTTGCGCGGGTTATTCCGGAGCAAAAGCTAAAGATTGTGAATGCGCTGAAACGAAATGGCGAGATTGTAGCCATGACGGGCGATGGCGTGAATGATGCCCCTGCACTTAAATCGGCCAATATCGGTATCGCGATGGGCGAGAAAGGAACCGACGTGGCACGCGAGGCTTCGTCTCTGGTGTTGATGGACGACAATTTTGCGTCGATTGTTGGCGCCGTTAAAATGGGACGTCGTATTTTCGATAACCTGCAAAAAGCTTTGGGATACATTTTTGCCATTCATGTTCCGATTGCCGGATTGTCGCTCATCCCGGTGTTTTTTGCCAACTGGCCGCTGCTTTTGTGGCCTGTCCACATCGTTTTTCTGGAGTTGATCATCGACCCGGCGTGCTCCATCGTTTTTGAAGCTGAAAAAGAGGAAAAAAATGTGATGAACCGTCCGCCTAAAAACATCAGCGAACCATTTTTTGGTGCAAGAAAAATCTGGCTAAGCTGTATGCAGGGCGTCGCAATTTTGCTCATCGTGTTTGCAGTTTATTTCTTTGGTCTGAAGTTGGGATATTCAGAAGCAGAAGATCGCGCGCTGGCATTTACCACGCTGATCGCAGCCAATATTGCTGTCATTCTCTCCAATCGCTCCTGGACCACGAATATTTTCAGGATTATCAGCACCTCGAACCGTACCGTGAAATGGGTTGCCGGTGGTGCAGCCGTTTTCCTGACCATAGTGCTAAAAGTTCCATTTTTGCATGATCTTTTTCAGTTCGAGGAAATCAGTTTTATAGAGGCAGCCACCTGCGTGACGCTCGGTTTTTCGAGTATCGTATGGTTCGAACTTTATAAAGGGCTCTCTGCATCCAAAACACCCCGGTAGTAATCCTTAATCATGTGGGTGAGTTTCATTCAAACGATTCGGTTCTGGGTAAAGTCAGTTTCAGGAAAATAAAACCGATGATACCAGCCACCAGCGAAGAAAGCAGAATGATGAGTTTAGCATTGTTGATAATGGCCTGATCATCGAAAGCCAGAAGTGTGATGAAGATCGACATGGTGAAACCTATTCCGGCCAGAAAACCCGCTCCGAGGATTGTTTTCATACTAAGACTTTCTGGTAACTTGGCAATTCCGACCCAAATCGAAAGTAATGTCAGTAAAAGAATTCCCAGGGGTTTTCCGACGATTAGCCCGATTGAAATTCCGAGACTATAATCTTGCGAGATGGTTTCACCCAAATCCGACGACAAAAGAATGGCTGTATTAGCAAGTGCGAACACCGGCAGGATGAAAAATGCAACCGGTTTGTGAAGAAAATGCTGAAGTCTGTAGGATGGCGATTTCTCGCCGCCGTCGCCAAACGGAATGGCAAAGGCAAGCAGAACACCTGTTATCGTGGCATGGACTCCGGAATGCAGCATGAAATACCACATCAAAATGCCGCCAATTATATACGTGATCAGGCTTTTTACCTTGAAGCGGTTGAGTGCGATTAGCGCAATAAAAATTCCAAGAGCAATAAGCAGATTGGTCACGTCCAATCCTTTCGAATAAAAAAGTGCAATGATAATGATGGCGCCTAAATCGTCAATAATGGCCAGCGCTGTTAGAAAAACACGCAGCGACAAGGGGACGCGTTTGCCTAGCAATGACAGAATTCCCAGGGCAAAAGCGATATCGGTTGCCATCGGAATTCCGGCACCTTGTTGCGTGTTGGTGCCATAGTTGAAAGCCAGATAGATGGCAGCCGGAACCAACATGCCGCCAACTGCCGCAAAAATTGGCAGCAGCGCATCTTTCATGTCCGAAAGCTCACCAATGTATATTTCCCGTTCAATTTCCAGCCCGATTAAAAGAAAAAAGATCGCCATCAAACCGTCGTTAATCCAATGCTCAATACTCAGTCCGCCAGCTTTGATGTGCCACATATCGGCATAAGCAACTCCAATTCCGGAGTTGGCAATAACAAGTGAAACGATGGTGCAGCCTACCAATATGAGGCCGCCAGATTTTTCGCTGTCGAAGAATTCTTTAAAGAGGATGGTGAGGTTCATTTTATATGGTTATCAGTGATTTTAAGTAAATAAGTTCTTTTTGAGCGGTTTTCCAAATAGAAACCAACAACTTAACGTTAGGTTGACATTTTGTTTTATAAAAAGTAACTTTTTTCTGAAAAGATGTCAGGATGAAGTTTTGTTTAAGATTGCTGTGCGTTAAGCGTTTATTCTGCGGTTCAGCTATGGATTTACTAAATTTCGTCTTTCAAAATTAAATTAGTCATTCTTATGTATGGTTCTCATTTCGAAATGGTTTATAACCAGCTCACCGAGGGCATCACTATCAAAATTATTAGGCAAGACGAAGATGTTGTAATGACAGAAATTACATTCAAAAAAGGATCTGTCTTTCCGGACCATATTCATTTTAGCGACCATTCGGGTTATTTACTCAAAGGTCGCCTCCGCATTTCTCGAAACGGTGTTCCCCGAATTATGATGGAGGGTGATAGTTGGTGCATGGGGAAAAAGGTTCCTCATTTTACCGAAGCGCTTGAGGACTCAGTCGTCATAGAGGTTTATTCCATAGAAAAAGAAAATCCTGAACAAATAAAAACACCTGAGACACTTGCGCAGAAACAACTCTGAGAGATTTTACTATATTTACGAGCCAAACCAACTTACAACCTATGAAAACTTCGCTAAAGTTAGCGGTACTTTTTCTTCTGTGTTTTTTTTCACTCCCGGTTTTTTCTGGAAATTCTGCCAAGAAATTTAAAGTAATAGCTTTTTATACCGGGAAAAACGATCAGGCACACATTAGTTTTGTTCGCGAAGCCAACCAATGGTTCGCGAAGGTAAGCGGGAAAAATCACTTTCAGTATAAATCAACCAATCAATGGTCGGAGTTAAATCCTGATACGCTTTCTCACTATCAGGTCGTTATTTTTCTCGATACCCGTCCCGATTCCGAAGATCAGCGAAAGGCTTTTGAGCAGTATATGAAAAACGGAGGTGCATTTATGGGATTTCACTTCTCTGCTTTTGCGCTCACTCCTTCGATGTATCCTCAAAACTGGGACTGGTATCACAACGAATTTCTAGGATCCGGCGAATACTGGAGCAACACATGGCGGCCAACTTCTGCTATCCTGAAAGTGGAAGACCGCAAACATCCCGCGATGAAACATCTTCCGGCGAAATTTAAGTCGCAGCCGAATGAATGGTACCGTTGGAAAAATGATCTCACCCAAAATCCTGACATAAAAATTTTGGTATCAATCGATCCGGGCAGCTACCCCCTCGGAACCGGGCCCAAAGAATACGAGATATGGCACGATGGCTATTATCCGGTTGTTTGGACTAATACCAGATACCGGATGGTCTATATCAATATGGGTCATAACGACATCGATTATGAGCACGGCACCAATAAAGAGCTTTCGTTTTCTTTTGTCAACAAGGATCAAAATCGGATGATTTTGAATGCCCTAAGTTGGCTTGGATGCGGGA
The DNA here is from genome assembly GCA_023393265.1 of Bacteroidota bacterium. Taxonomy (GTDB): domain Bacteria; phylum Bacteroidota; class Bacteroidia; order Bacteroidales; family Prolixibacteraceae; genus Aquipluma. Next base: position 11,065 of record JAEWME010000346.1, read on the forward strand.
AATAAATTTATATAGTCGGCCTTAAACAATTAGTATTCAGTATCGTTATCATTTAATAACGTGAGGGCAGTAGTATGAAAATTCATTTTGCCTTTCAGATTGTGTTTGCCTCAATAGCGGGGATGGTAGTTGCATGGATCGATTCGAGACCAAACTGGGATGATATGGCCTTGCTGGTTTTCATGGTTTTCCTTTCCGCTTTTGTTTTTGCATATCTCGCAGAACGGAAATTCTGGGCTATAGCCTTGGCTGTCAGTATCTGGATTCCAATCGTAGATATTATATTGTTTCGTAACTACATAGGTGTTATGGCATTGATTCCAGGTTTCGTAGGAGCCTGGTCGGGGATGATGGTTCGCCGGATTGCGCATTGAACCTATCTTGCGATGGTTTTTTCGCTGTTTAAGAAATTCTTTTATTGCGGATATGCAACATCGGCAGAGTTTATGTGTCTTCTACTTCAGAATTGTAAAATCTCTGATGATGATAAACCTCCGATTATTGCCCGATGGCTACTGTATATACCAGTTTGCTGAGGCCGACGAAATTCCTGAACGAATTTACCAGTCTGATTTTTATTCTGTTACCCGGACACTTGATGAGATTTCCGTAATTGCCAATTGTATGGCCGATTTTCCGGAGATAAAATCCAACAAAGGTTGGATAGGTTTTGTCGTCGAAGGCATTCTCGATTTTTCGCTTGTGGGAATTTTGCACGACCTCACACACCTATTGAAAGAAGCAGGAATCAGTGTGTTTGTTGTTTCAACATTCAACACCGATTATCTTTTTGTGAAGGAAGAAGCTGTTGAAAGTGCTGTGGCCGCATTCCGTGCCGACGGAAGTATTCAGGTTAAATTGGCTTAATTTTCGAGGCAGCCAGTTGGTCAACGTACCAGCTTAGTTTTCCATTTTTCGGTTTGATTTGTGCCGCTGGTAGTCCGCTTGCTTTTTCGGGTACAAATGAAATTTCATAAAGCCGCTCCGATTTACTTTCGCCGGTGACCATAAAAATTACAGACCGAGCATTGTTGATGACTGGTCCGGTGAGCGTTACCCGTTTTTGTCCGCTCGCCGGGTGTGTGGCAACAGCGCAAATTTCTCGGGAATGGAGTAGCGATATTTGGTTGGGAAAGATTGATGCCGTGTGACCGTCGTCGCCCATCCCAAGCAAAATGAGGTCGAAAACAGGCCATTCCGTTTCTTTGCAAAGGTTTTTGCTGATTTCTTCTGAGTAGGAAATTGCTTCCTCTTCCGGATTGTTTTCTCCTTTTATCCGATGAATGTTGGATGCAGGAATACTAATGTTTTCGAACAAAAGCCGGTTGACGACACCAAAATTACTCTCAGGATGCGTTGGCGGAACCATTCGTTCGTCGACCCACCAAAAATGCAGTTTTTGCCAGATTGGAAAATGTGCATATTTTGTTGCCAGAGCCTCAAAAAGCAAGTCCGGCGTTTTTCCGCCTGAAATAGCCAGGTTGAATGTGTTTGATTGCGAGGCTGCAATTCGCCCAATCAACTCGCCAGCAAATTGGCCTGCTAATTTTTCTGCGGTACTGAAGATCTGAAGATTTTCGATCATCAATTCTAAATTTTGAAATTTCTGCCTGAGTTATAATTCGCAATATTCGCCGTCGTGGGCCAGGTTTTTGCACGGATAGCGCCACATTCCTTCTTCCATCAGATCATCAGCAACTTCGGGTCCCCATGTGCCTGAAGGATAACCATAAACCGGAATTTCGGGATTATTTTTCCACGCGTTCAGGATTGGCTGAACGAATTCCCAGGCTTTCTCGACGGCGTCGCCACGGGCATATAAAGTTGCATCACCCTGGATGCAGTCGAGCAATAAACGTCCGTAAGCTGATGGCAGATAAACATCGGCCAGTTCGTCGTAATGAAAGTCGAGGTTGATGGTTTGAACGTTAAAGCCTGCTCCGGGAACTTTCATGCCAATTTTGAGCAAAATACCTTCGTCTGGTTGGATGCGCAGAACCAGTTGGTTATTCCCTTGCTCGGATGCAAGTCCGTTTCCGAAAAGGTGGTGCGGCGTAGTTTTAAAGTGAATAACCACTTCGGTGACACGCGCCGGAAGCTTTTTACCTGTGCGGATATAAAAAGGAACACCTGCCCAGCGAAAGTTATCGATGAAAAATTTCATTGCCAGGAACGTTTCGGTTTTCGATTGAGGGTCAACCTCCGGTTCTTCCCGGTAACTTTTATGCAACTCCTGTCCGATGTGCGACTGTGTGTATTGCCCGCGGATAACCTGTGACGGAACCTGTTCTTCAGTAATCGGTCTCAGCGATTGAAAAACTTTCAGCGTTTCGTTGCGGATAGCATCTGCCTCAATCACCACCGGCGGCTCCATTGCCACCAATCCAACCAGTTGCATGAGGTGGTTTTGCACCATGTCGCGCAATGCACCCGAATGGTCGTAATAGCCACCGCGGTTTTCAACGCCAAGTGTTTCGGCAGAAGTTATTTCGATGTGATGAATGAAATTCCGGTTCCAGATGGGTTCAAAAATTCCGTTTGAGAACCTTGTAACCAACATATTTTGAACGGTTTCTTTCCCAAGGTAATGGTCAATCCTGTAAAGCTGATCTTCTGAAAAATAATTTAACAGGTTTACGTTTAGTTTTTTTGCACTTTTTGTGTCGATGCCAAATGGTTTTTCAATAATCAGGCGTTTAAAGCCATTGGAGGCGTCATTCAGTCCAACTTCGGCCAGGCTCTGTGGAATGACCTCATATAAATTTGGAGGTGTCGACAGGTAAAAAATATAATTTTCAGGGATTGATAGTTTCTTTCCGAGATCTTCGAGGCGTTTTTTCAGTACCGGGTAATCCGTTGCATCGGCTGTCGAAACAGGCTGATAAAACAAATGCTCCATAAAAGCTTCGATGTCTTTCTGATTTTGTGGTTGCGATGGAAGAAATTCCAGCATTCGGTCCTGAAATTCTTTGTCGGTAAGTTTGGTTCGCGATGCCCCCAACACTGCAAACTTTTCGGGTAACAAATTCTGTGTGTGTAATTCGTACAAAGCCGGTATTAGTTTGCGTTTGGTCAGGTCACCCGATGCGCCAAAGATGACCAAAATATGAGGTTCTGATTGTTTCATTTTTCTGAAATCGTTTTTCGAAAGTGAAATTAATAAAACGTTTGTCTCCTGAAATTGATTAGTTGTAACGGAAACTAATTTTTTCCGATGGAACTTTTGGTTTAGTTTGAATCAGCTACCCACACCAGAATTTGATCGGCAAACGAGTCGAAGAAAAGACTGTATCTGGTCGTTTTTTCTCCGGAGATGTAGTGTGCTGTGAAACTTCTTTCAGTGCTGTAATCGAACGGTTCTATCCTTATTTGGCTGCGAAACTCGATTCCGTCGTCCAGCACCAATTTGAAAATAGCTTCTTTGGCACACCAGTAAAGGCAATGCAGATTCTGGTCGTTACCGGTTGCCTGTAGCTCTTTTTCCGACAGGTAGCGTTTTTCAACCCGCTGAAAGTCGCGGCCAACCGACTCGATATCAATTCCTGTAGCCATGTTTTCGTGTACGAATACAGCCACAAAATCTCTGGAATGTGTGATGGAGATATGTTTGTAATCTGCATGATGCAGCTCGGGTTTTCCTGTGTCGAGGTAGGAAATGCGGTAGTCGTTTCCAATTAATTCTTTGATCAGCAAACGGCTGGCTAACCATTCGACTTTTCGTTTCTCGAATGTATATTTACCCAAATCAGCATTTGTCAGCTCTTCCGGAGTGAAAAAAGAAGCCAGTTCGGCAAACGATTCCGAAATTTGCCAGACAGCAATTTTGCCCCCGGCGACTGATATGGTTTTGAAAAGCGGCATTTATTTTTTCCACTCGGTACTTTCGATCAACCTGATGATGTCGGGCGTCAGATAGTCTATCACCGGGCGCAGTGAATCAATGTTAGGAATTTCGAGGATATAAAGAGCCCCACGCAGAAAATTTTGAGTGCTGTCGGTAAGGTAGAACTGAAGCGGCGATGCTGCATTGCCATCGATCTGATAAATGGTACCATATACTTTCTTTTCCGGATATACAACAACTCGCTCATTGATGGCATCGGCTTTAATCGTGTGTTTGTAGGCCAGCGTCCGCGAATCTTCCATTAGTTGATCCAGGTTGTGGTCAATTTTTTTGTAGCTGAGGTGCACTTCAGCTTTGTGTGCAGGTATTTTCAGGTTTACCCAGTATGGTTCGGTAATCCTGTCGCGGTCGGGAACAATCCGGCCGTAATCGGGAATATCAAATCGGTAGGGCATTCCGGTCGAATCGAAGCGATGGTAAGATTTTTCCTGAAAAACAATCCTGAAATAGCCGCGTGGCTTGGGTACATAGTCGCGTTTGCACGAAACGGCAAAAAGGATCACAGTGGCAAAAATTAAACTAACGAATTTCGGCATCGGCGTTATTACTCGGGATTTTTTATTTCAACTTTGATTTGTTTGATGCGTCGTTTGTCGACTGCTTCGATGGTGAAAACGTAGTTTTTGCAGGTAATAGTATCATTTTTTGCCGGAATTTCACCTTTTAGTTCCAGAATCAATCCGGCCAGACTATCAGCTTCACCTTTTACATCTTCAAATATATCCTCTTCTGCACCAATAACTTTATAAAAGTCGTTCAGCAATGTTTTGGCATCAAAAAGGTATTTGTTGTCAGCAAGTTTGGTGTAAAATTTTTCTTCTTCATCGAACTCGTCAGTAATCTCACCAACAATTTCTTCCAAAACATCTTCGAGTGTTACAATTCCTGAAGTGCCGCCATATTCGTCGACGACAATGGCCATGTGTACTTTATTCTTTTGAAATTCTTCGAGCAGGTCGTCAATTTTTTTTGTCTCGGGGACAAAGAATGGCGGACGGATGATACTTTGCCAGCGGAACGACTTTCCTTTATAGGCGTGGGGCAGCAGGTCTTTAATATAGAGAATACCGCGGATGTTGTCGAACGATCCGGAATAAACCGGAATACGCGAAAAACCGGTTTCGGTGATCAGTTTCATGATTTCAGCGTAGCTGTAACTGATTTCAGCCGAAACCACATCGACCCGTGAGCGCATAATTTCGGCCACGCTTTTGTTGCCAAATTTGACAATCCCTTTCAGAATCTCGTTTTCTTCTTTTAATTCTGTTTCCGAAGTCAGTTCAAGTGCCTGCGACAACTCGTCGACTGAGATTTGTTTGTTGTATGCATGAATCCGGTTGTTAAGAAAAGAGGTTGAGTAGATCAGGAGCGAATTGATAGGTTTTAATATTTTAATCAGGAAGTGCAGCGGGAGCGCAATGAACCGGGCAAATTTCAGCGGCTGATGGGTGGAATAGACTTTTGGTATGATTTCGCCAACCAGCAGGATGATAAATGAGATAACGATGACCTGGAAAATAAAGCCGAGAACTGGCTCTTTGGTGAAATCGAGGAGCGAATCAACAGTGAAACTGGAGAGAATAACAATGCCAACATTAACAAAATTGTTGGCTACCAGTATTGTAGCCAACAATTGTTCCGGAGACTCAAGGTTCTGCAGAATGTATGAATTTCTTTTGGAAGATTTACCCGTGAGTTTGTGCTTTTCAGCGGGGCTCAACGAGAAATAAGCCACTTCCGATCCGGAAATTAAGGCTGATAATAACAGCAAAACAAAAATCACTAAAATGCTGACCGCAACTCCCGTGGTGAAGGGATGATATTCGATATTCCAGTTTAAAGCGTTCAGTAATGGTAAAGGTTCCGTTTCCAAGCAGCTTGATTTTTAGTTATTAAAATGGAAGATCGTCTTCTTCCGGTTGACTAAAGTCGGGCTCGTTGACAGCAGGCATCGGTTCATTCGCCGGAGTCGAAGGTCCGTTCATTTCATTCTGTCCTTCGCGACGACCGAGCAACTGCATGGTATCTGCATTAATTTCTGTAGCATAGTGTTTTACTCCATCTTTTTCGTAATCGCGCGTCCTGAGGCGGCCTTCAATATACAATTGGGTTCCTTTTTTGACATATTTTTCAACAACTTCGGCTAAGCCTCTCCAAGCCACAATGTTGTGCCATTCTGTATTACTTACTTTCTCGCCTGTTTTTGCAGTGTAATTTTCGGTAGTCGCCAGCGAGAATCTTGCTACTGCAACTCCTTTGTCCAGATGTCTGATTTCAGGGTCACGTCCAACGTTACCCACTAAAATTACTTTGTTTACTGACATATTCTTTAGGTTTTTAGATTATACAGAAATAAATTTACAATAAAATTCGCTGGTAATATTTATCAGTAGTCTACAAATTAGTGAATTAGCCGAAAATAATTATGAACTACCCGATTTTTTAAACGAACAGCTCATTGTCAATATAAGTTTCCAGCAGTTTCGGTACAGCAAAGTTAAAAATATCTTCCTTATTCACCCTGACAAATCCGTTGGATGATGAGATTTCATCTGTTAATATTATCCTGATGATTCGGTAATGAATTCGCTGATGCGTGAGGATGTGCACTTTCCATTCAGTCAGTTTTTCTACTCCGGAGAACAAAGAATCAGACAATTTCTGAAATTCGGCCAAGTTCAGCAGATCGTCGACTTCCTTTTTATCTGTAGTTTCAATCAGTGGAAATTCAAACAAGTTCTTCCAGATGTCGTTGTCAGTTCTCTTTCGGAGCCAGGTAGAACCCTTGTAAATCGGAACTATATAATTAAAATAGCGCTGCCGCTGTTTTGGCTTGTTTAACTTAACCGGAAGTTCACCTGCCATTTTGTTCGCGTGAGCATAGCATCTTGCTGAAATCGGACAATTCTGACAATCGGGGGTCGACGGGGTGCATTGCAGCGCACCAAATTCCATTACGGCCTGATTGTGCATGCCCGGATTCGTATCTTTAATAAGCTTCGTGGCCAATTCTTTAAAAAGCTTCTTTCCTTTAGTCGTATCAATAGGTTCAGTTATTCCGAAGAATCGAGACAACACCCTGTAAACATTGCCGTCAATTGCAGGATATTCGAGACTAAATGCAATCGAAGCAATAGCAGCAGCAGTGTATTCGCCTACTCCTTTTAATGCCAGAATCTGCTCATACTGACTGGGAAAGGAGCCGCTATATTGCTCAGCGATTATTCTTGCAGTAGCATGCAGGTTTCGGGCACGCGAATAGTAACCGAGCCCTTGCCATAGTTTTAATACCTGATCTTCAGGAGCTTTTGCGAGGTCGGTTATAGTGGGGAATGTTTCCGAAAACCGGTTGTAATAAGATAATCCCTGATCTATACGGGTTTGCTGAAGTATAATTTCTGACAACCAAATCAGGTAAGGATCGAGGGTATTTCTCCACGGCAGTTCGCGCTTGTTATCGGCATACCATGCATGAACAGGAACATTGAAAAAGTCCATTTTTGTGCTTAACTACTTTAAAATCTTTTCAAATTGTAAAAATAATTGAAATATCATGGCTCTAGTTTTTAAATAATTTTTATTTTTGCACACCAAATGTTTTAAAAATATAAATAGTTGATAATTAAATATTTTAAGAGATGAATAAAGCATATATTGTTACGAAGTTAGTAAGAACACTGGTATTGAAAAAGTGACAGTACAGAAAGCAGTTGAGGCTTTCATGGAAACAGTGAAAGATTCATTAACCGAGGGACAGAACGTGTATCTCCGTGGTTTCGGTAGCTTCATCGTGAAGAAAAGAGCAGAAAAAACTGCCCGTAATATTTCGAAAAACACTACAATCATTATTCCGGAACACAACATTCCTTCTTTCAAGCCAGCTAAAACATTTGTAGGACAAGTTAAAGACCAAGTAAAATAATTTATTATGCCAAGCGGAAAAAAAAGAAAAAGACATAAGATGGCTACGCACAAGCGTAAAAAAAGACTAAGAAAAAACAGACACAAAAAGAAAAAGTAGTCTTTCCTTTTTAAGCATTAGCTTAATAAGATATATGATATTAAACCTAAAGTACAGGGGTACTTTAGGTTTAATCTGTTTTTATGTCTGTAGTTTCTAATAAGTTAAAATCTAGTACGTTGTGAGTAGCGATTTAATTGTAAATGTCTCACCTACGGAAGTTGTCATAGCCTTGTTGGAAGACAAAAGGCTGGTCGAACTTAACAGGGAGAGAACAGGGGCTAAATTTGCAGTTGGAGATATTTATCTAGGACGTGTAAAAAAAATAATGCCCAGTCTGAACGCTGCTTTCATTGACGTTGGATACGAAAAAGATGCTTTTCTGCATTACCTCGATATGGGGCCACAGTTTTCAACATTAAACAAGTTTCTGAAAATTGCCACATCGAGAAATAACAAAATTACCTCCATTTCAAAAATTCAGTCGGAACCCGACATTGACAAGGAGGGAAAAATCACAGATATTCTGAAAGTCGGACAAAACATTCTCGTTCAGGTGGCCAAAGAACCCATCTCGACCAAAGGTCCGCGGTTAACCTCGGAGTTGTCAATTGCCGGGCGAAATATGGTACTTATGCCTTTCAGTGAAAAGGTGAGTATTTCGCAGAAAATTGAATCGAATGAGGAGAAGAACAGGCTCAAAAAACTCATACAGAGCATTAAACCGCGAAAATACGGCGTTATTGTCCGCACTGCTGCTGAAGGTATTCGGGTTGCCGAACTCGATCAGGAACTTAAACGACAAGTGTCTAAGTTCGAGACAGCCTTCCAGACATTGAAAAAAGTAAGTGCACCCGCCCTCGTTATTGGGGAACTTGGACGAACCACTGCTTTGTTAAGGGATATATATCATCCCGACTTCAATAGCATTATTGTGAATGATCCTATTGTAGGTGAAGAAATTACAGAATATCTGGACTCGATTGCCCCCGAAAAAAAGAAAATAGTGAAGCTTTACAAAGGTGGACAGCCTATTTTCGAATATTACGGAGTTGAGAAACAGTTAAAAGCATCATTTGGTAAAACAGTATCCTTCAAAAATGGAGCATACCTGATCATCGAACACACGGAAGCGTTCCATGTGATTGATGTGAACAGCGGTAACAGATCGAAAGCCGGAATTGACCAGGAAACCAATGCCCTGGAAGTTAATTTGGCTGCCGCTGATGAAATTGCCCGTCAACTCAGGTTGAGAGATATGGGCGGAATCATTGTTGTCGATTTTATTGACATGCACCAGGCTGAAAACCGGCACAAGGTTTTTGAGCGGATGAGAGACGCGATGTCGTCGGACCGTACAAAGCACAACATCCTGCCGTTGAGTAAATTTTGCCTGTTGCAGATCACACGTCAGCGTGTTCGTCCTGAAGAACATGTTGAAACAGCAGAAGTTTGTCCGGTTTGTAACGGAACCGGAAAAGTTACACCAACGATTTTGCTGGTCGACGAGTTGGAAAGTAAAGTCAAGTATATCTTTAAAGAACTGAACAAGCCAAAAGTTATCATCCAGCTACACCCGTATCTGGCAGCTTACCTCACCAAGGGAATCTGGTCTTTAAAGCGTCAATGGGCTTTCAAATATTTTAAAAAGATTACAGTTAGGGAAATGGGTTCTTATGCACTTACGGAATACCATTTCTTCGACGAGAACCAGGAAGAAATCGTTTTCTGAGGTTTGTAAAAATCCCGGTAACAAATTAATTACCGGGATTTTCTTTTTTTGTGACTTAGTTTTTCCTGATTAGTAAATAGAAGAATTCGATGATCGATTTCGTCTTTCAAATAAAAGCAATGCTTATTTTTGTTGTCCTAAATCAACATTATAGTATGCCATGAAAAAATTAATTCTGTTTGTCAGTTTCCTGTTTTTCCTAGCATTCCAATCATTTTCTCAGGTACTCAATCCGGTAAAATGGTCGTTCGAATCGAAGCAGGACGGCGTGGATGTAACATTCATTTTTAAAGCTGACATTGAAGAGGGCTGGCATTTGTACGACACAGAACTTCCTGATGGTGGCCCTATAAAAACCACAATTCATTTCGCCGATTCCACTTTATTCGAATTTTCAGGAGAGCTTGGCAAAGAACCACGCGCAGAGGAGACCTTCGACAAGAATTTCAACATGACCATCAAATATTTCACGAAGCATGCTGTTTTTAAACAGAAAGTTAAGCTGAAAGATGCCAATGTTTCTGAGATAAAAGGATACATCGAATATATGTCGTGCAACGACGAAACCTGTACACCACCTACAGAGGTCGAATTCGACTTTAAACTGAAGGCTCAGGATAAGAAAACTGAAATAACAGCACCGTTATCACCGGGAGGAGATCCAACATCAGGAAACTTGCTGGTATTTTTGTTTTTCTCGTTTCTGGCTGGGTTAGCCGCTATTCTTACGCCATGCGTTTTTCCGATGATTCCTATGACGGTTTCATTTTTTATGAACAGTGGTGAATCAAAGCTCAAGTCGAGACTATACGCAGTCTTTTACGGGTTGTCGATTATTGGTATTTACACAATTGTTGGTACGCTGGTTGCCGTGATCTTTGGACCGGGAGCCGCCAACTGGCTGAGCACACATTGGATTCCCAATCTCATTTTCTTTGCTGTTTTCATGCTGTTTGCCTTTTCTTTCTTCGGAATGTTCGAGATTGTTCTGCCAAGTTGGCTGGTAAATAAATCGGATAAGCAAGTTGACAAAGGCGGTTACATGGGTTCATTTTTTATGGCATTGACACTGGTGTTGGTTTCTTTTTCGTGTACAGGTCCGATCGTGGGAGCTATTTTGGTGCAGTCGGCAGGCGGGGCCGTGCTGAAGCCCATCGTTGGTATGTTTGGCTTTTCTCTGGCATTTGCGCTTCCGTTCACGCTTTTTGCGCTTTTCCCCGGGTGGCTGAATAACCTACCAAAATCTGGCGGGTGGTTAAATTCAGTAAAAGTGGTACTCGGTTTTCTTGAGCTTGCTTTAGGCCTGAAATTTTTGAGTGTCGCCGATCAAACCTACCATTGGGGAATTCTCGACCGGGAAGTTTATCTGGCCCTCTGGATTGTGATTTTTACCCTGCTTGGTTTTTATTTGCTTGGCAAGCTGAAGTTCGCTCACGACAGCGATGTGAAACATGTTACGGTGCCGCGTTTACTGATGGCTATTTTGTCGTTCGCCTTCGTGGTATACCTAGTTCCCGGTATGTTCGGAGCACCGCTGAAGGCAATTTCCGGTTATCTGCCGCCGCAGACTACCCACGATTTTGATCTTCATAAAATCATCCGAGACGAAATAAAAATGGGAATTCCACACAACGGGGCCGTCGGTTCTGCCGGATCTGATACCGAGATTTGCGATAAGCCCAAATTCAGCGAATTCCTTCATTTGCCTCACGGGCTTGAAGGTTACTTCGATTATGAGCAGGGAATGGCTTGTGCTAAACAGCAAAAGAAACCTGTCTTTATCGATTTTACGGGCCATGGCTGCGTTAATTGCCGCGAGATGGAAGCAAATGTTTGGTCTGATCCAAGGGTGATCGACAGACTTCGGAATAAATTCGTTGTTATTGCATTATATGTCGACGATAAATCAACCTTACCTGAAAGTGAATGGGTGACTTCTACTTACGATGGTAAGGTGAAAAAGACACTCGGTAAAAAATATGCTGATTTCCAGATTACAAGATATGGTGTAAATGCGCAACCCTATTATGTTTTGCTCGACAACGACGGACAAATGCTTGTGCAGCCAAAGGCATACGATTTGAATGCCGATCATTTTGTCGAATTTTTGGATACAGCTTTAGCCGAATTTGAGCGTAGGAAATAAGATTGTTCTTATATTTGGCAAAATTTTGACAGATCAGGAGAGTTGCCGGAGTGGTCGATCGGGGCAGACTCGAAATCTGTTGTACCCTTCGGGGTACCGGGGGTTCGAATCCCTCACTCTCCGCATTTAAGGTCAGCATATCGGTGCTGGCCTTTTGTTTTTTGCACCCATTCCGAATGTTAAATTAAGCAAAAGGCGGAACCAAATTTGCGCCGGAGTGTTTCAGGTTAAAGGACGAGTCGAATTATAAAACCTTGGTTATGAAAAAACAAAGCATCAGATTGTCAGTTTTAGTTCTTGTTTGTTTGCTGATCGTTTCGATAGGCAAAAGTGCTGCTCAGACCTCCGGAGGCTTGAGTTTTACGATCAACCCGGTTTCTCACAGCGGGAGTTACGGTGCCAAACATTTAGTCGCAGTTTGGCTCGAAAGTGAGTCGGGTACTTTTATTAAAACAAAACGATTGCAATGTTCCAGCAAAAATCTGGATCACCTTGCTACCTGGACCTCCAAATCAGGTAAGAACACCGTTGATGCAACTACCGGAGCAACATTGACTACCTATACGCCTATCGCTTTTGTATGGAATGGTACAGATGTCTCGGGAAATGTTGTTGCTGATGGTACCTATAAAGTTTGGGTTGAAATGGCTTGGGATGACTCGAAAACCACAGATAAAACGGTTACCTCCTACTCGTTTGTAAAAGGTGCGGAACCGGTCACTGTTACTCCCGCGAATACGAATCTGTTTACTGATGTATCAATTATCTGGGCGCCTTCCACAACCGGTGTGATGAATATTTCAGAAGAGAAGGAACTGGCGGTTTTCCCTAATCCAACGAATGGCATCGTTTCTGTCGACATCAAATCTTTTTCAACGGGTGGTGTGATCCAAATTGTCAATGCTTCAGGCCGTACTTTGGAGGAAAGCGCTTTCGGCGGTGGATCATTAAAACATGTTGTTGACCTGTATAAATACGCCAATGGAACTTATTTTATCAGGATCAGAAAGGACAGTCATATTTTAGCTCAAAGTAAAGTGCTGCTCCGAAAATAAAATGCCGACATTTTTAATACGGATGATATAATGTGTTCATTATATTTAAAGTTTGTTTGATCCAAACCCTGTACCTGTAGTTTTTGTCCCAGGAATTTCCGGCAGAGGCGAAATCACAAAAGTGAACCGCCTTGGGCGTGCGATAATCTCCTTCCAGATTGTTGCCAAGCACCAACGGAACCGTGAACGACATCCAGATGTGAGCTGGTTTTTGTTGCGAAAGGCTTAGTTCTACCAGGTTGCTTTTGTTTTGAATAACTGCGGTTTCGTCAACAAAACCATCGCCGAAACGGGATTCGCGGGCCAGCAAAACAGGACCACGCATAATTGCCTGGTATCCGTTTAAGGCGATCAACCGCCCACTCATATCCAGATTGATGGTTATTTTATCGCCTTTTTGCCACTCTTTTTTAATCCTGAAATAACTTCCGGTAGCAACACCGCTCATTGTTTTGCCGTTCAACAAAACCGATGATTGTACGCTCCATTGGGGAATGCGTAGCAAAAGGTTGAAAGTTTCTGGTGTTTCTGGCGAAATGGTTATTTCAATTTTTCCTGATTCGGGATAAGTTGTTTCCTGATGAATTGAGACGATGTTTTTCTGATTGAGCTGAGCGGTTGCATCCGATTGACCGTAAAAATTGAGGGCAATCTCGTTTTTTCCAGACATAAAGGCCATCTTCGGAATGAGTGTAAAGGCACGTGGTCCGTTGGCGTTGCAGCAGTTAATGTGCATACCACACTGTTCTTCTCCTTCCTGTCGGGTGCCTTCCAGCGGACTGTATTTAGCAATCTGGGAACCGTCAAATTTCATCGAAGCGAGCAAGGCATTGTAGATGGTCTTTTCAATCTGGTCGGCATAAAACGGGTTCCCGGTTAGCCGAAGCAGGTTGTTGCAAAGTTTGATCCAGGTGAATGTAACGCAGGTTTCCATGGTGTGGTAAGTAGGTTCTGTTTGCCTTTGCGCACCATGATAAAAACACTCGAATGCGGTGCCCGATCCGGCTACATTGATTTCGGTGCCGACTATATTTTTCACCGCCGATTCGGCTGCTTTCAGGTAAGTTGGTTCGCCTGTGATACGGTACATTTCGAGCAATCCTTCGTAGCACGACATCATTTCGTAGGCTTTTTGCCCGTTTTCCCACGACCACCAGCTTTCGGGTTTGGGGAATCGGTTGGCAACGGTTACCCCGGCAATTGCTTTGCTGATAAGTTGCGGGCCATCCGGTGTTTCCCATTGCGAAACGATGTATTTGGCGAAATCGAGGTAGCGTTTTTCTCCTGTTTCACGATAAAGTAAAACCATCGGTTCCAGTATTGAACAGCTCGGCATTCCCCGGTAATTACCTGTTCTTACAATATCGGCTTTTCCTGGCCCAACCAGCGCCAGCAAATGATCTGCAAGTTGTTTGGCTGCGTTTATTGTTTTGGGGTCCTTCAAAATATGGTGACAGGCGAGTAGCCCAAGCAGCGTATATTTTTGGCCCCAGATATCCCATTGTTTCAGCCGGGCTTTTTCTGAATAATTGCCAATATAACCGTCGGGCGTTTGTGTTGCCATCAGTTTCAAAGCGGCCTCCTGAATTGTTTTCAGCAGGTCCGGGTTTTGGTTATATTCCCAGGCCGAAACTGCCGACAATATCCATTTTCCCCAGAATTCAGTTTGCCAAAGGTGGTCTTCGGTTCTCGTCCTGAAGGGTTCAATCAGGTGTTCGATGTCCTGCTTTTGAATTCGGTGGTTGATACACAAATCGATTTGAGAGCCCAGGTATCCTGAAATTTTGATTTCAGAAGAATTCCAGGCAGCGAAAGAATCAACAACGGCCGGAATGACGGCAGCCTGTTTTGTTTTTGCTATTCCGAAGAACGCAGCAAAAAGACATGGGAGAAGCAAGAAACGTTTCATAGGTTGGTTAGTCAGGATTGTGAAAATAGGGAGCTGCCGTCTCTGAAGAATGACGACAGCATCCGGCAAATTATACCTTTGGAAGCGCCCAGGGGGCGCGGTATTCTGTCTTTGTCAAAGCATTTGCTTCGGGGTCGTTCAGGAATTCCTGTTTTTCAGGATCCCAGCTTACTTTGCGGCCAAGGCGCAGCGCAATGTTTCCCATTTGTGAAAAACGGGCAATGTGTGCACCTGTTTCAATGTCGCAGTTCGGTTTATTGCGCGTTTTGATGCAGTCGATGAAGTTGGCAACATGCAATTCAAGTCCTTTCCCGGTTCCTTTCTGCTCCGGAAGGTCGGTGAATCCGGCTTTGGCGCTTGTGCTTTTATTCTCTGCCATCACTTCCCAGCCATTGCGGTCAACAATCAGTGTTCCATATTCGCCAACGAAAGCTACGCCATGTCCGCGACGTTTAAACTGCGCTCCGTAAATGCCGATGGTGTGATCCCACAGCACGGCAAAATCGCCAAAGTCGTACATCGCCATCATGCTGTCTGGCGTTTCCATGGCGTCGGAAGGAAAAGCATATTTGCCACCGGTTGAGCTAACCGATTTTGGAACATACTGATTCATGCCGAAAAGCGCATAATCGAGCAAATGCACACCCCAGTCGGTCATAACGCCGCCACCATAGTCCCAAAACCAGCGCCATGTTGCATGAAAACGGTTGCTGTTGAATACTTTTTCGGGGCGCGGGCCAAGCCACATGTTATAGTCAACTCCTGAAGGGGCAGCGCTGTCGGCGACGACCGGGATAGATTTTTTCCAGCCTACATACGACCAGGCGCGAACCGAGCGGACACGACCCAGATTTCCGGATTGAATATACTTCACTGCGTCGAGCCAGTGCGGGTCGCTTCGCTGCCATTGTCCGACCTGCACCACTGTTTTGTAGCGTTTAGCCGCTTTTACCATCAGGTTGCATTCCTCGATGGTGTACCCGAGCGGTTTTTCGCAGTAGATGTCTTTTCCGGCTTCTGCAGCATAAATCATCGGGATGCAGTGCCAGTGATCGGGCGTGCCGATGATGACGGCATTGATATCTTTTTGTTCCAGCAACTTCCTGAAATCGTTGAACAGGGCGGGTTTCTTCCCGGTCATTTTTTCAACTTCTGCCGCCCGCTGGTTCAAAACATTCTGATCTACATCACACAGCGCGGCACATTCAACATTGGGCTGCGACAAAAAATTCTTCAGGTTAACAAACCCTTGGTTGTTACAGCCAATCAGCCCGACGATAACACGGTCGTTGGCTCCCACACATCCGGCATTCATCAAGGTTGGAAAGACACTCATTGCAGTGGCAACCGTGGCCGATTGCCTGAGAAAAGTTCTCCTGTCATTCGTCATTATTCGTTTATTTTAGTTGGTTTATTATTAAATTTAGGCGCATAAAAATTGCTTTAAAGGTATCAATACAGGCTAAGAATTGAAAGCAATCAGCAGCTTTTTTCCTGAAGCAAAAACAGCAGGTTAAATAACTTAAAACCAATAAACCCAATGAGACCCTATATTTTGGCAGAGACCAACTGGAAAAGCATCCGGAACGAAAAATTCGATTTAGCAATTCTGCCCTGGGGCGCAACCGAGGCCCATAATTACCACTTGCCATATTCGACTGACAATGTTGAGGCTGGTGCCATTGCCGCCGAATCGGCCCGAATTGCCTGGGAGAAAGGCGCCAAAGTAGTCGTTTTGCCAACTATTCCGTTTGGTGTCAATACCGGACAGTTTGATGTTCTACTCGACATGAACCTGAATCCGTCCACTCAATTTGCCATCCTGAACGATGTTATTGAAACGCTTAACCGACAGGGAATCCATAAGTTTATTATTCTGAACAGCCATGGAGGAAATGATTTCAGACAAATGCTGCGCGAGCTTGGACTGAAATATCCTGATATGTTTTTGTCGGAAGTGAACTGGTATAAAATGAAAGACGCCAATAACATTTTTGAAGATTTGGGCGAACATGCTGGCGAGGTGGAAACCAGTTTGATGTTGTACCTGAAGCCAGAATGGGTTTTGCCACTTTCGGAAGCGGGCGACGGGGCTGCTAAAAAATACCGGTTCAACGCTATGGTGGAAGGCTGGGGATGGGCTGAACGCCGGTGGACCCAGGTAACTGCCGATACCGGTATCGGAAATCCGGCAAAATCTACTGCCGAAAAAGGAGAACGTTTCTTCCGGATTTTAACCGAAAAAGTTGGCTCTTTCTTCTACGAAGTGGCCACTATTCCCCGTGAGAATTTCTTCAAGTAGGCCGGTTGCCGAGCCGTCCTATATGTCGGGAAAAGCTTTAAAATAATCGTTTCCCAGATGAAAATTTTCAGTTCAGGATTCGGTTGTTGATACTTCGTTTGTGATAATTGCAGGTTGCAACCAAATATCAACCTGTTTGTTATAGAAGCATACACCAAAACAGGCAGGATGACGCAGGTAGGAACGTATCTCAATTTTCTCCGAAAGACGGAGGATGTATTCGGTTTTTCTAATAGTGATTTTACAGGCAAATCTTCCGGAGAAATATTGCATTTTAGCAACATCCCGCTAACGGTAGAAATGCTACCGCTGGTACAAGAAATTTCAAATCCAGTTATGCATTTGACTTTGTCTATTTAGGACGATTAAGGTCTAAGTTGTACCGATCGGTTTGGCCGTTCAATAGATATTTAACTGTTCAACAAAATAGCAATGGAAGAAGCAAAACCCAAAATCACAGTTCAGGTAGCGGTGAATGCGCCGGTTGAACATGTGTGGCAATGCTGGACGAATGCAGAGGCCATCACAAAATGGAACAATGATTCAGAAGACTGGCATACACCTTACGTTGACAACAATATAAAACCGGGCGCCACATTTGTTTGGAGGATGGAGGCTAAAGACGGCAGCTTCGGATTTGATTTTTCAGGGGTTTATGACCGGGTGATCGTCCACAAACAGCTTGACTATACGCTTGGCGATTCCCGCCGGGTAAAAGTTGAGTTTGTTGATCAGGGAAAAACTACCATTGTCGTCGAGACGTTTGAGGCTGAGAATCAGAATTCGCTTGAACTCCAGAGGGTAGGCTGGCAGGCTATTCTGGATAATTTCAAGAAGTACGCAGAGTCTCATGGTGTTGATTTGTAGGATGTTTTCGGTTTGATGTCTCGATAACACAGCAAGCAAAAGCATATGAAAGCCAACACCCCGCCAACAGTCGATTTATACATCGCCGAATTTTCGCCGGAAATTCAGGAATTGCTCGTTCAGGTGCGCGAAGCCATCCGCAGCGCTGTGCCCGATGCCGAGGAAATGATCAGTTACCAGATGCCAGCCTATCGGAAAAACGGCATGCTGGTGTATTTTGCAGGTTGCAAAGGTCACATTGGTTTTTACCCGACTAATTCCGGAATCTCGAACTTTGAAAAAGAACTGGCATCTTACAAAACTTCGAAGGGTGCTATTCAGTTTCCATTGGGGCAGCCCATGCCACTCGATTTGATCAGGCAGATCGTACTTTTTCGGGTGGCTGAGAATGAAGAAAAGGCCAAAGCCAAACAGAAAAAGCGGTAGCCACTTATTTTTTATTTCCACATTCTCAATATTCAAAACAGAAAAAACCCAGATTGTTTGCTTTTGATATTCAATTACTTTATTTTTGACCAACCGTTCAGTCAAAAAAAAGATAAAAAATATGTGTCCGCGAACTTCCGCACAATTTGAAACCATTCGCCTAGAAAAAACCAGACTCATTCTTGATACTGCCCTTGAACTTTTTGCAGAAAAGGGTTACCATCAGACATCGATCAACGACATCTCCAAAAAAGCCGGTATCTCGAAAGGTTTACTTTATAATTATTTCGAGGGCAAGGATGAAGTGCTTCGCAGTATCATTCGAACCGGGTACAATGCCGCTTACAGCAACCTCGATCTCAATGGCGACCATACGCTTGCAAGGGATGAGTTTATACATTTTCTTCGGATTACTTTTGAATCGGTCAGGGCCAATCCAAAATTCTGGAAGCTATACAGCGCGCTGGTGATGCAGCCTGGCATTCAGGATTTGGTGATGGTTGAATACGGCGAAAAAGCACAGAGCATTCAACGGATGTTCTACAATTTTGTAAAAGCCTCGGGGAGTATCGCTCCTGAAAACGATCTGATTGCCATTTCGTCGCTCATCAAAGGGGCGCATCTGATTTTGATCACAGCTCCCGATTTCTTTCAATCCGGACAATTTGAAGAAACCATTATTGAAGCCTGTTTCAGGTTGATTCAGAAAGAGCAATCGGTTGAACCAGCTCCGGATAAAGTACTTTTTGATCAGGAATTGTAAAAATGAATGTGTATGCCAGGCCATCCGCTTTGCTGAAGGCCGTTTTGAAATAACCATGAAAACAATTACAACCATGAGAACCATTTTCACCGCCATTTTCTTCGCGCTCGTATGCCTTGCCGCTTCTGCCCAGACCGTCGATATCAAAGACATAGTCCGGAAATCGGACGAGAAATTTCGCGGAACTTCCAGCGTAGGCAGTTTCACGATGACCATTGAGCGCCCAACCTGGTCGCGCTCAATTTCGATGAAAAGCTGGTCGCTGGGCACCGATTATTCGCTGATTTACGTCACCGCTCCGGCTAAGGAAAAAGGGCAGGTTTTCCTGAAGCGAAAAAATGAAATGTGGAATTGGGTGCCGTCGATTGAGCGAATGGTGAAAATCCCGCCGTCGATGATGATGCAGTCGTGGATGGGCTCCGATTTCACCAACGACGACCTGGTTCGCGAATCGTCGATTGTGAAAGATTACACCCACAAGTTGCTAGGTGAGGAAACCGTTGACAACTATCCGTGCTACAAAGTGGAACTGACCCCGCTCGAAAATGCGCCGGTTGTCTGGGGAAAAGTGCTGATGTGGGTCAGCAAAAAAGATTATCTATGGCTGAAAGCCGAGTTTTACGACGAAGACGGTGCACTTGTCAACACCGAAATACTGAGTGATGTCAAGAAGATGGACGACCGCGTCATTCCGACGCGCATGGAAATGATACCAGCCGACAAAAAAGGCCAGAAAACCGTGATGATTTTCGAAAACACCGATTTCGACGTGCCGCTGAAAGAAGACTTTTTCTCGATTCAGAATATGAAAAAGATAAAATAATTGATGGATTGAAGGACTGAAGGATTGATTTAAAAGGAAAATCAGAAAATATGGAAATGCAGGAAAAAATTGCTTACCGCGAAGAACTGAAAGCCAGGTTGAGGAGTTTTGCATTGAACCTGATTGAGCTTTCAAAACAGACCTCATTCAGTTCAGAATCCAAAGTTCTAATGAATCAGCTGCTTCGGTCGGGAACATCGGTGTATGCCAATTATCGGGCGGCCTGCAGAGCCAGATCGAAGGCAGAATTCTTCAGCAAACTGAGTATTGTGGTTGAAGAAGCTGACGAAACCGAAATGTGGCTCGAACTGGTCATCGCGTCGAAAGTGAATGAGTCAGAGTTAGCCAAAAATCTTTACAGCGAAAGCCTCGAAATACTGAAAATCATGTCGAAAGCCCGAAAAAGCCTTTCTTCTTAAATCAATCCTTAAGGAATTCAATCCCTCAATCCTTCAGTAAATCAATCCCTATGACAACAAACATCAAACTTGCCTGGCGAAACATTTGGCGAAACAAACGTCGGACACTGATTACGGTGGCATCGATTTTTTTCGGTGTTTTGCTGAGCACCTTCATGACTTCGATGCAGGAGGGCACCTATTCGAAAATGATCGACAATGTGGTTGGTTTTTACTCTGGATACATCCAGGTTCACCATCCTGAATACTGGGAGAACAAAACCATCGACTATACGTTTTCGCCGAATGACTCACTGAAAGATGCTATCAGCCGGAATCCGGGCATTACGTCGCATGTGCCGCGACTTGAATCGTTTTCGCTGATGTCGTTTAAAACCAATACCAAAGGCGCCGCGCTCATCGGGATCGATCCGGAGAAAGAGAACCAGATGAGCAACCTGTCGCACTGGATCGAGAAAGGTTCATACCTAAAACCCGGAGATGACGGTATTTTGCTGGCTGTCAACCTGGCCAAAAACCTTGGGGTGGAAGTCGGAGATACGCTCGTGCTGATCAGTCAGGGCTACCACGGAGCAACGGCAGCGGCACTGTTCCCGGTTCGGGGCATCCTGAAATTTCCGGCGCCAACCATGAACAACCTCGGCGGCTACATCGACATTCAGCAGGCTCAGAATTTTTTCTCGGTCCCAGGCAAATATACTTCGCTGGTTTTGATGGTGAATGATTACGGCAAAGTCAATCAGATAAAGCACCGGCTAAAAGCAGAGTTGGGCAACCAGTTCGAAATCATGAGTTGGGACGAAATGGACCCGGTAACCAAAAATATGATCGACGCCGACCGCTCCGGAGCTTACATCACCAAAGGAATATTGTATGTCCTCATCGGGTTCGGGATTTTTGGAACGGTAATCATGATGATGGCCGACCGCCGCAAGGAAATGGCCATCATGGTGGCCATCGGGATGCAAAAGAGCCGTCTGAGCAAAATCCTCTTTTACGAAACCACACTGCTCGGACTAACCGGTGTTTTGGCCGGATTCGCAGTGAGTCTGCCGTTGGTGAGTTACCTGGTTTATCATCCAATTCCAATCACGGGCGAAGCAGCCAAAGCCTACGAACAATTTGGGTTCGAAGCAGCCATGTATTTCTCCGGAAAATGGTTCGTATTTGCCCGGCAGTTGCTCATTGTCTTCATCATTTCGATGGTGGTTTATATTTATCCGCTGGTTAAAACATTCAGCATGAAATTAATCAAAGCGCTTCATTCATAATCTTAAAACCGCAACACCATGATACTAGCAGTTGCCTGGAGAAATATCTGGAGAAGTAAAACCCGAAGCCTGGTGATCCTCGTCGCCATTTGTCTCGGACTGGCTTCCGGCATATTTTACATGGCCTTTTACAAAGGCATGGTCGATCAGCGCATCAATACGGCCATTAAAACCGAAGCCTCGCACATCCAGCTTCACCACAAGGAATACCTGAATAATCCGGACAAAAAATTCATCATGGCTGATGCTGATTCCGTGGCTCAGGTCATTCTGGATATTGACGGGGTTCAGGCAGTTAGTAGTCGAATCCTGATGAATACGATGATCCAGTCGCCAACCACTGCTTCCGGAGTGAAAGTCACCGGTGTAGTTCCTGAAGACGAAAAGCTGGTGACCAACCTGTATTCGCGGCTGGCAGAAGGAACCTATTTCGAAGGCAATCAGCGAAACCCGATTGTGATTGGACGAAAGTTGGCCGAAAAACTAAAAATAAAGCTGAAATCAAAGTTGGTCATCACACTGCAGGACATGGAAGGAAGCATGACCAGCGCATCGTTCAAAGTGGAAGGCATCTTTGAAACCTCGAACACGGCGTTTGACGAAACCTGCGTGTTCGTGCGCAAATCGGATATCGGCCGTGTGATGGTGATCGAAGATCGTGCGGCCCACGAGATTGCCGTTTTGCTGAACGACAACGAGAAGCTGTCGCAGGTGCAGCAAACGGTGCAGGGCGATTTTCCGGAGCTCGACGTGAAAAACTGGCGCGAAATCATGCCCGACGTGAGTTTGGTTGAAAGTAGTTTTGGTCTGACGATGGTCATTTTCATTGGAATTATCCTGCTGGCCTTGTTATTCGGAATCATCAACACCATGCTGATGGCGGTGCTCGAACGAACCAAGGAACTCGGTATGCTGATGGCCATCGGGATGAATAAATTCCGTGTCTTTACGATGATTTTGCTCGAAACAGTGATGCTGTCGCTGTTTGGTGGCGCTTGCGGGATTGTGCTGGGGTGGCTGCTCAACTTGTATTTTGGCGTGAAAGGAATCGATCTCGGAAGCTGGTCAACCGCTTACAAGTCGATGGGATTCGACACTCTGGTTTATACCAGACTGACGGTCGATATCACGATTGACATCGCGGTGATGGTAATTTTCACCGGAATCATTGCCGCCATTTACCCGGCCCTGAAAGCCCTGAAGCTGAAACCTGCCGAAGCGGTGAGGATTGATATGTGATACGGGATGCGAGTTACGAGATGCGCGTTGCAGGACGGGCTCGCAACACGAAACATGAAACCCGCAACAATTTAAACATGAAACTCAATAGCTATGAACGTTATAGAAGTAAAAGACCTGAAGAAGACTTACAACAGTTCGGAAGTGAAAGTCAACGCTTTGAACGGCAATGATCTGACCATTGAACAGGGTGAATTTACGGCCATCGTTGGTCCGTCGGGTTCAGGAAAAACCACCTTTTTAAACATGCTGGGCGGGCTTGATTCGCCAACCGAAGGCCAAATCTCCATCGGCGGAACCGACATTCAGCATTTATCGTCGTCGGAACTTATCGATTTTCGCCTGCGAAATATCGGGTTTGTGTTTCAGGCCTACAACCTGATTCCGGTGTTGACAGCTATAGAAAATGTCGAGTTCATCATGCAGATGCAGGGTGTCGCTAAAAGCGAACGCACTCGGCGAGCGAAAGAGTTGCTCGAAAAAGTCGGGCTGGGCGAGCGGGTCACCAGCCGTCCGTCGAAACTTTCCGGCGGTCAGCAGCAGCGCGTGGCTGTGGCACGGGCGCTGGCTTCGAAACCTAAATTTGTGCTGGCGGATGAGCCCACGGCTAACCTCGACTCGAAATCGACCGAAAACCTGCTCGACATGATGGAAGAACTGAACCGAAAGGAAAATATAACCTTTGTGTTCAGCACCCACGATCAGCGTGTGGTGAACAAAGCCCGTCGGGTGCTCACGCTCGAAGACGGAAAAATCATCAGCGACGAACGAAAGTAGAAAATCAGTTTACAGTCTCAATGTTCAGTACACAGAATCGCACTATGAGAGCTTCATTGATCCTGTTGATATTAACTTTTGCAACCAATGTATTTTCGCAATCTGATCGCGAGGTTTGGCCGGAAGAATTGAATACCGCGAAAAATATCGCCTACCTGACAACCCTCGAACAGCAGGTGATTTTCGAGTTGAACAAGGTCAGGAGCGATCCCAAACGGTTCGCCGAGGAATATATGGAAGATTTGCAAACTTGTTTTAGCGG
>JAEWME010000347.1 GCA_023393265.1 Bacteroidota bacterium
TCCATACTCCATCAGCTTGTTGCCAAGGTAATGCACCTGCCTGATACGCGTATCCAGGAAATCGTTGGTGGTTACTTCGTCGAGACCAACGGCAAGCGCATTCATGTCGCGGCCTGCCATGCCGCCGTAGGTCACAAAACCCTCGTACATGATATTGTAGGTCGAAGCTTTTTCGTACCACTCGGGGTTTTTCATGGCAATGAACCCGCCAATATTCACCGCGCCATCTTTCTTGCTGCTCATGGTCATGGCATCAGCATACGAAAACATTTCGCGCACAATTTCCTTGATGGTTTTATCACGATAGCCTGCTTCACGCTGTTGAATGAACCAGGCATTTTCGGCAAAACGCGCCGAATCAAAAATCACGGGTACGCCATACTTTTCGGCCAGATTTTTCACTTCGCGCATGTTTTGCATCGACACCGGCTGCCCGCCCGAGGTGTTGCAGGTAATGGTAACAATGATGGCAGGAATATTTTTTTCGGGCTGAAGTTTCAGCACTTCTTCGAGTTTGGCCAGATCGACATTTCCTTTAAACGGGAACTGGCTCTCGGTGTCGAAAGCCTCATCAACCGTGCAGTCGACTGTTTTCGCCTTCCTGAATTCGATATGCCCTTTGGTGGTGTCGAAATGCGAATTTCCGGGCACAAGGTCGCCCTCTTTGATGATGATCGAAAACAACACGTTTTCGGCAGCCCTTCCCTGATGGGTTGGTAAAAAATGCTCAAATCCGAAGATTGAACGAATGTTTTCTTTCAGGTGATAATACGACGACGAACCGGCATAACTCTCGTCGCCGGTCATGATGGCAGCCCATTGGCGGTCGCTCATGGCGCCGGTTCCGCTGTCGGTGAGCAGGTCGATAAACACTTTGTCGCTGCTCAGGTTAAACAGGTTATAATTGGCGTCGGCAATCCATTGCACGCGCTGTTCGCGGGTTGAGCGGTAAATCGGCTCAACCATTTTTATTTTGTAGTTTTCAGCAAAAGGAATTTCCATTTCAGTAAAAATTAAAATGATTGATTAACACGGATAAATCCAAAAAAAATAAGACTGAAAATGGAAAGAGTCGCGGTTTTTAATGTTGATGTACCGCCTCGAAAAACCGATGTTGAAATTACAATCCTGCATCACCTGTCGTTTACGGGCTTCAAAAATAGCTGAAAAGGAAAGTCCGCTACAATGTATTTTGTCAGTATTTCTCCTGATTCATTGATCAGGGTTTTGCCCTTTGGTACTGCACCGGCCACTGGATGTCGTCGCCCAACAAATGGGCTGCATGCAAAGGAAAATACGGGTCGCGCAACGAAGCCCGTGCAATAAGAATCAGGTCGGCCTGACCTTCCTGAAGTATTTTTTCTGCCTGACCCGCTTCGGTGATTAGCCC
Source organism: Bacteroidota bacterium (assembly GCA_023393265.1). Lineage (GTDB taxonomy): Bacteria > Bacteroidota > Bacteroidia > Bacteroidales > Prolixibacteraceae > Aquipluma. The sequence goes on from JAEWME010000347.1 coordinate 1,391, forward strand.
CACAGCCGCAGTTGCTATGCCGCTTTCTTTTCTGATTCGCTCGGCAAAACCAACCTGGTAACCGGGAACCAACGGGATTCGGGCATGAGGTACCAGTCCTCCTGAAGAAGTATCAATCAGGTCGACCCCCATTCCTTTCAGAATTTTGGCGAGTTCAACCGATTCGTCGATCGTCCAGCCACCTTCCACCCAATCGGAAGCCGAAATACGGACCAGCAAAGGTAAATTTCCGGGCCAGGCAGTTTTTACTTCGGCAACCACCTCGCACAAAAGCCTGATACGGTTTTCGAAACTACCGCCATATTCGTCGGTGCGCTGGTTGCTCAGCGGCGACAAAAACTCGTGGAGCAAATACCCGTGAGCTGCATGAATTTCAACGACACGATAACCCGCCTGAAGGGCACGTACTGTTGCTTTTCTGAAGTCTGATTTGACCTTGGCAATTCCTTCAGCATCGAGCGCCAGCGGTGCATTTTCTCCTACATTAAATGCAATAGCTGATGGCGCAACTGTTTGCCAGCCCCCCTCGCCCAAACCAAGCTGTCTGCCTCCTTTAGGCGGAATGGCGCAACTGGCCTTCCTTCCGGCGTGTGCGAGTTGAATGCCCGGAACAGCACCTTGCCCGTCGATGAACGCAGTGATGGTTTTTAGCTTTTCGATATGCCGGTCGTCATAAAGTCCCGTATCGCCCGGAGTGATCCGCCCTTCAGGAGAAACAGCTGTAGCTTCCTGAATGATTAACGAAGCACCGCCCACCGCGCGGCTACCCAGGTGAACCAAGTGCCAGTCATTGGCAAATCCGTCGACCGACGAGTACTGGCACATTGGCGAAATGGCAATTCGGTTGCGGAAAGTAACGTCTTTTATCTGGAACGGTGAAAAGAGTTTTGTCGTCATGATTATCTCTGTTTTGTGTAACTGAATGACAAAAAAACCGCCGGATTCTCAAATTGTTTGGTCGCCACGAAATTCAGTCTTCTTCCACAGCGTAAAATTTGGCCATCTGAGAAAAGGCAGGATAAATTAATCCCGTCCTTCCTGACTATAAAAGCCCAACGCCTTTTGAATTATATGATGATCAGCTTCTTCGAGAACCACATTTTCTGTCCTATTATAAAAACAAATATGAACAATTCATTATTTCGAATTTGCTAAAACGCCCGTTAACCGCTCATTACGGAAAGTTTTTCCAAACAGATTTATAAACAATTAGAATTGTCAACCAGAAAATGTCAAAAAAAAATTGTTTTTTTATATCAGGAAATAATCTAATAACATGACTGATAAAAGGGAAAGCCGCTTTTCATTGTTTCGGAATGATAGCGAATATTTTCAGGATGGGGTAGATACGATTGAGTTGGTTAGATGTCCTATGGGAGGAATAAACTGTAGCGAGCACCGGATGTTGATTAATAAAAACATCAGTGCATCCAGAAGGTACCTCCTGAACAAAGAATATTCGCGATCGATAGAAGCGCTGAAAGAGGCTTACGACAAAACGTCGGAACTACAACTTCCAAGCTGTACAAACTGCGCGCGACTTTTCCGCTGCATGGTTACCGAATCACTCGAAAACATACACGACGACCTAAAGAAAATGGCTAATGGATTTTTTTTCAGAAACCGTTACAAATCCAGTTACGAACTTTCGCGTGTTGTGCTTGAAGAAGTCAGGAAAAAAGGTTAGCGCTACAACTGATCACGCTGGCCTTAAACAAACGTGTTTAAATTTTGTCTGCCACATCGAAAATGTTAACTTGCCCGTAAATTCCGCACGAGCAAGGCAGTCGCATCTCCGGCTTTGACTTATAAACAGAATTGCCCGTTGGGAATCTTTTTTACCGACTAATTTGTTGTTTGATCATTATTCATCCCGGGAGATTTGTTTCTCTTTTTTAAAACTACAGGTTATGAGCAATTTACAATGTCTGATTATGGCGGGTGGATCGGGAACCCGTTTCTGGCCCAGGAGCCGCAAAGCAAAACCCAAACAGTTTCTTACCCTTTTCGGCGAACAGTCGCTTATTCAGGCAACCATCAGCCGGTTTGCCCGATTCATCGACAACGACAGCATTTATGTAGTGTCGAGCCAAAGCCAGAAAGACATTTTGGAGGAACAGGCTCCTGCTTTGAAAAAGGAAAACCTCATATACGAACCTTTTGGCAAAAACACCCTTCCGGCCATTGGTCTCGCTGCACTTTTCATGAGCAAAAGCAATCCTGACGGAATTATGGTTGTTTCGCCTGCCGATCACCTCATTCAAAACGATCCCCTATTTCAGGAGGCAATTGAATCGGCTGTGAAAATTGCTGAAGAAAAAGAAGGCATTGTCACCATCGGGATAACCCCCAATGCACCGGCAACTGGCTACGGTTACATCCAGATTGCCGATGAAATTAAAATCGGACAGTCCATCCGATCGTTTGTTGTCAACCGCTTTGTGGAAAAGCCAAATCTCGAAACAGCGAAAACGTACCTCGCTTCGGGCCGGTTTTTCTGGAATGCCGGAATCTTCGTGTTCAAAGTGTCAGTTTTCCTGAAAGCCATCCGTCAGTTTGCTCCAAAGTTGCACGAACAACTCAATGAAATTGCTGCGGCAGTGGACTCTGCTGATTACGAAGAGACCCTCGCCAAAATATACAACCAGGTCGATCCGATTTCAATAGACTACGGCATTATGGAAAAAGCGGAGAATGTTTTTCTCGTCCAGGGCGATTTTGTGTGGAACGACCTCGGCAGTTGGGAAGAAGTATATAAATACAGCAAAAAGGAAGAAAACCAGAATGCCTGTGTGGGCGAAGTTATTTTCCAGGGAACATCCAGTTCGTATGTATATGCGCCCGAAAGCCTGGTGGCTGTGGTTGGCATGGACGATGTAATCGTCGTTCAGGAAGGAAATACCATTTTGGTTTGCAAGCGCGATCAGGCTGAAGAAATTAAGCACGTGGTCGGAGAACTCACCAAAAGAAAACTCGACCAATACCTTTAGAAAAACATCCGGGAACAACCGGAAGCGATATAGCCAGGAAGGTTGAAACCAGACAACTTCAACCTTTCCTGTTCTTAGACAATTAACTAACACTACAAACTGATGAAATCTCTTAAACTGCTACTTTCAGTGGCTATGGTGGCCGCATTCACGATTCTAACCAATGCCCAAACCGGTGCCATCCGCATCAACCAACTTGGCTACTACCCTGCAGCGAACAAATTTGCGATAGTTGCAAACAGTAACGCCACAACCTTCGAGCTTGTAAATGCGGCCGACAGTATTGTCGAATTTTCAGGAGATATGGGGCAAAGAACTTACTGGAAAGATGCTACCGACAGCGTAAAACTCTGTAACTTCTCCGATTTTACAAAACCCGGCAACTATTTCATTCGTATTCCCGGGTTCGGCGATTCGTATATTTTCTCCATTTCGGATACCATCCTTCGTAAAGCTGCCTATGCTTCACTGAAATCATTTTATTACCAACGTTCGTCATACGAACTTACAACTCCATACGCTGGTATCTGGGCCCGAAAAGCCGGTCACCCAGACACACAGTGCATTTTGCACAGTTCAACAGGCAAATCGGGAAAAATAGCCTCACCCGGTGGCTGGTACGATGCAGGCGACTACGGAAAGTATGTCATCAACGCCGGAATATCAGTCGCAACACTTTTATCGTTCTACGAAAATTTTAACAACTTTTTTGAAGATGCGTCAATACATATTCCTGAATCGGGAAATGGACAGAACGATCTGCTTGACGAAGTAAAATTCGAACTCGACTGGCTGAAAACCATGCAGGACGACGATGGCGGCGTTTTTTTCAAACTTACCACACTGGCCTTCTCCGGATTTGTGATGCCCGATGCCGACAAAGCCGATCGTTACGTGATTGGCAAAACAACCGCTTCGGCGCTCGACTTTGCCGCGATGATGGCTATGGCTGGCCGTATCTACACCAGTTATGACAGCGTTTATGCTGCGGACTGCGTTACCCGGGCCGAAAATGCCTGGACCTGGGCAAAAGCTCATCCGGCAATCTATTTCAAAAACCCGTCGGATGTGTCGACCGGAGAATACGGCGATAAAAATGTTTCCGACGAATTTATCTGGGCGGCGGCCGAGCTTTTCATTACAACGAAAGGCGATGAATACAAAACATACCTCGAGGGCAAGAGTGGATCGCTTAAATACCAAAATGCGCCAGGATGGCCATCTGTTCAGCCGCTGGCAGCACTTTCACTGGCTACCCGCGAAAATGGTCTTTCCGAATCGCTGCTAACCACCATCCGTAACTCGGTAACCAGCACCGCAAGCAACTGGCTCAACCAAATTGCAGCCAGCCCATCCCGCATTCCGCAATTCAGCTTTGGCTGGGGATCAAACAGTCAAATTGCCAACCAGGGCGTTGGGATGCTCTATGCTTACCTCATTACCAAAGACGAAAAGTACATCAAAGGGGCAGCAGAATGTGCTGATTATCTGCTCGGGAAAAACGCTACCGGCTATTCATTCGAATCGGCTTACGGATACAAAACACCCATGAATTTTCACCATCGTCCATCGTATGCCGATGGTGTCGTACAGCCAATTCCGGGGTTTGTATCAGGAGGGCCTAACCCAGGCCAGGAAGATGGGCAAAAATATCCGTTTGATGCGCCCGCTAAGTCTTTCGTCGATGTAATGGGCAGCTACGCATCAAACGAAGTATGTATCAACTGGAACTCGCCGATGACAGCACTTTTTGCAGGAGTAGATGCTATTCTTGGAAGCGGTGAACCAGTGAGTTTTGAAATTCAGACAAGCATCAACAATCCACCAACAGTTAATCTGACCACTCCTGCCTACGATTCAAAAATTGGCTCCGACCAGGTTCTGTCGGTGAAAGGAAATGCCAGCGACCCCGATGGAATATCAAAAGTGGAACTATACATCGACTCGCGCTATTTTGCAACAACAAATAGTGCACAGTTCGATTTTAAGATAGACTCGCTTGCGTTCGGGAAGCACACAGCAACTATTCTGGCCTACGACACCAAAGGGCTGACGACAGAGAAAACGAATAGGTTCAGCAACTATGCAGTTTATGCAATTCCGGGACACATCGAAGCCGAAAACTACTACAACATGAGCGGAATCAGCACACAAACCACCACCGACGAAGGAGCCGGGCAAAACGTCAGCAGCCTTGACATAAACGACTGGGTTGATTACAGCCTGAATGTGGACAAAACAGGAACATATCGTGTTGAATTCAGGGTTGCAGCCGGTTCCGGAACCAAAACGTTTGAACTCAGGAAAGCGACTGCCGCGGTGATAACATCCCAAACATTCGATGCAACCGGCGGTATGCAAAAATGGACAACCATTGCCGACACCATTGAACTCAAAGCCGGCAAACAAACCGTCAGGCTGCAATCGCTGGCAAGCGGCTGGAACCTGAACTGGCTGAACTTCGAATACCTGTATTCAACTTCAGCAGAGAACCTGAAATCTGCAACTTCGGAAAATACGCTACAGGTTTTCCCGAATCCTGTAAGAAACAGCTTTAATGTGAAATACAGCCTAAAAGGTAAAACACCGGCAGAATTCTGCATTTTCAACCACGCCGGAAAGTTGATTGAAAAGAAAACGGTCCAAATGACTGCGTCTTCTTCCGGAGAAATTCAGTGGACACCCAAAAACAGGCTCTCTTCAGGAGAATACATATTAATTATCAACCAGGACGGCGAGAAACAAGCTACCGGAAAATTTGTGAAAACCAGATAGAAAAAAACATCCCCGTATGAAAAATGTATCCATACGGGGACTCTGTTAACCCTAAAATAAAAGCCAGTTATTTGATGAATTTCTGAACGTTTAAAAGCTTATCGCCTGAAATGGTTCGGCACATATATACGCCACTGCGAAGTGCATTTACATTCAGACCTATCGTTTGCCCGGCATCGACTTGTTTCACCGTTTGCACTAAAAAGATTCTTCCTGAAAGATCCGAGATTTCTATTCTCATTTCGCCAACCGGCTCACCGGAATAAGTAATATTTAAAACATCTTTCACCGGATTCGGATAAATCTTCATGGCATTATCCCTGTTTTTCTGATTGATGTAGGTGGCCAGGATCTTCATGTTTATTGTTTCCGAGTATACGATGTTTCCGTAAGCATCTTTCATAATCAGGTTCGAATCTGATGTTCCGCAATTGATCAGTTCTAACGCAATGCTGTCTCCAACAACAGTGGTCCCGTCGCAAAGCTTCCATTCAACGGTATATTCATCGCTAACCGGTTTTACCTGAATCTGTGGGTTGTTCCGGGTATCGGTAATCCACCAGTTTACAGGTGTTTCGTTCACCGATCCGTCGGAATTGAAAACGAAAGTCCCGGTCACAACTGTTCCATCCGGAGTAATTGCTTTTACCGAATAGGTCTGCGTGGGACAAAGTCCTTTTACCTCCTGACCAATCTCGCCGGTTGACCACACATAATTATAAGCATCCACAATCGAATCTTTCATGTAAACCTGAGCCCTTGCCCATCCGGCACACGACGACATCTGAACCGGGAAGTAAGACTCGTAGCGCATTTCGTAATGCCACAGCGGCTTATCAACCGTTGACGAATCAGGCTGCACTTCGTGGAGGTAGACTACATCGCACCACGAACTGGAACAATTGTCGGCAGTTGTGATCGTCAGGCAAACTTTCTGTGTTGGTTTCATGAAATTGAAGAATACAACCGGATCAACCTCCGTACTCGTAGTCCCGTCTTCGAAACGCCACAAACGGCTAACCACATCTCCTTCCGAAACATCGTACAACTTGTACGGAATAGCTTCAGGAATGGAAATAATATCTTCAAGTTTCTCGAATTTGAACCAGGCATGGCATTGCGGAGATGGATCAATTGGCGAAATTGTGTCCCGATAGAGATAAATTGACTCGCAATAGGTTGCGGTGCAGCCAGATGCACTGGTTGCAGTCAGGCAAACTTTCCGGAATGGGCTGAAGCCGGAATAGAGGCTGTCGTTTCCGATCGGCAGGTTAAAAATGTGGGTGGGGTTTTGCTCGCTACTTGTTTCGCCATCGCCAAAATCCCATTCCCATTTCATGGTTTCGGGAAGCGGCTTGGCATAAAAATCGAGCACAAGAGCCGGTGCATAAGTTTTAATGTCGTAATTTACTTTGTAGCTAAAGCCGGTATAGCACTGGTTTGGATCAGGTTTTTCCGGAGCACTGAAATACAGCACATCGCAAAAGGTATCACCACAATCTTCGCCACCGGTTACCGTAAGGCACACCTTGTGCTCTGCAGGTTTTACATCGAAAGTCACAGTTGGTTCAAACTCGTTGCTGGTTCGTCCGTCGCCAAAATCCCAGTTGTATTGCAACGACTTGCCTTCCGAATAATTATTCAATTGGAAAGTCACCTTACCATTAATCGAATCGTAATCGGCCTGGTAATATTTGAAAATGGCTTTGCATTCCTTGCCGGGCATGGGATCTTCGTTACCCATGATGTTGATGGTTTCGGAATAAAAACTTTTGCAACTGTCGGCCGTGAGTGTCGTGAGGCTAATCGTACGGTAAGGGCTTATCTTTACCGTCTCGCCCGGATAAGGCAAGTTATAGAGGTGCATCGGGTTTTGTTCCTCACTGTAGGTGCCATCGCCAAAATCCCACCACCAGGCAACCACATTTCCTTCGGATCGATCGTAGAAATTAATCGCAGTGGCCGGAAGCAGTGTCATCACCTGGGTGTTGACTTCGTGCTCGAAGTAGGTTTTGCAGTTTCCTTCAGGTACAAATTGAGCCCTGACAACCATACCTGACAAGAGCAGTACAAAAAGTAAAATTTCTCTCATAAGATTCAGTTTGGGTGAACGTTGACAATATCCAAGATGAGCAACATTCGCAAATGGTTGCTTGACCTTCAACAAATTTTAAATCAGTCAGTAAACGATCTGCTTTTCCCTGATATGCCGGGGAGAAATTTCCAAGTTTTCTGAAGTCCGCCGTCTCTAATTTCAATCAAACACAAAGTGCCCGAAAACCGACCAAGATCTAACCACTCCCCTGATTTCGTCAGTTTTCCTGAAAAGATTATCCGTCCGCTCAAATCAAAAATCCGCAGTTTAGCTTCCTTATTAAATCCGGAGCTTTCGATCCGGATCCGTTTTCCTGAAAGATCTGTAACTAAGGAAAACGGGTCGGATCCAACGATCTCCTGCATTTTTGTGATACCTCCAAGCCGGGCACATAACCACATTTCGGGGTCGAACTGCACCGAATCGACTGCACTTTCTGCAATTACAAAGTCCTGTCCCTGCCCTGTAGAATGTAACCTCAAATCTTTATAGTTTCCATTGATCCAAACCCTGACCGGCACATCCATTTCGAAGAAACTTACAGATAAATGTGTTTGGGTTTGATCAATCCTGAGCTTTGTTTTTTCGCCGTCTGCAAACAGGGAGAGCTGATAAACCGGATAGCCTTCGCCATAATACCAGTCGGCAAAAAACTCAGTTAGGGTGGTGTCACCCGCAACTTCCATGTGGCCGACAAATTTTTGCTGACTCGCAAAACCATAAGCTACTTCAGGATCATTCAGATAATCGCGCATGCCGCGGAAAAAGCGTTGATCGCCCAGTTCCCATCGCAGCATGTGCAACAACAAAGCCCCTTTCGAATAAGTCAGCCGACTGTCGAAAATCCGCGAAATATTGGTGGTATCGGCTACATAAACCGAACCTTCGGGAAGACGGGTTACCTGCCTGATGACATTGCTTTTCCAAACTGGCCACCAAATACCATCCTGCAAATTTTCGAACGACAAGCCGGTGAGGTAGGTCGCAAAACCTTCGTTAAGCCAGATATCGTGCCAACTGGCAAGGGTTATGTAATCGCCAAACCACTGATGTGCCATTTCATGAGCTACTAATTCGAACCCGAGATTATTCATGAAACTCATGGTTTGATGCTCCATTCCACCACCCCAGCCAAACTGTGCATGACCGTATTTTTCTTTCGAAAACGGGTATTGTACAAACCTGGAATTGTAAAACTGCAGGATATCAAGAATATCTTTTGTTTTTGTTTTCGCCGTTTCCAGATATTCAGGATAGACATAATTGAGAACCTCAATCTTTTCTTCAGAATCCAACGTCAGGTAGTCCTTCAGTTCTTCATAATTCGTCACAGCAAAGGCAACCAGATAGGTTGCAATCGGGTACCGGTGCTGCCAGTGAGCTGTACGAATATTTTCGACGGATAAATCCGAAATAAGTTTGCCATTGCTGGCAGCTTTGTATTGTGGCGGACAATGCACAAACACGTCAATCGAATCAATTTTGTCGGCTAGGCTTTGTTTGCAGGGCCACCATTCCATTGCTCCGTAAGGCTCAGAAAGCGTCCACATCACCGGAACATTGTTGTGTTTCTCCACGGCGAACGAACCAAAACCACTGCTAGGCGGTGCCCCGTGATAGAAAACCTCGAATTCTGCGACATCATTTCTGGACATTATCTGCGACAATTCGACCGTAATCTTATTTCCGGCGTGCGTAAAACTGACCTTTGCTCCGTTGCAACTGACAGAGTCGACGACGAGACTGTCCGTTAAGTCGAAACGAATCTGGGCAACCTGATCGCGAAGAAATATCACTTTCGACTGCACGTCGCCTACAATCCATCGAACAGCAGGATCTACTGTGAAATCCAGACGCTGATAGACCAAATCGTAATCAGCCAGGTCGTCAGATTCGGTGAATGTGGCCAATTTCAGATAGTTCAGTTGCTCGCCGGCAGCCATTTTTTCAATAAAATCCGGATCAGGAGCCTGAGCCAGCAACTGCGTGAAAGCAAACGCAAACAAAATAAAGAGTAATTTTTTCATGGCCGAAGAGATTGGTTGTCTTTCACGAAGATACAAAATTCAGAAGTAAGCAGTTTCCGGAATCCTGCACAAAAAAAACCGGACATCCTGCATCACAGGTTGCCCGGTAAAAAGTCTGTTTTCCTGACATGTCTTTTTAATCTCCGGCTATCAATGCGTCAAAGGTAATTTGCAGCTCTGTGAAAGACTGTCAAAAACCTACAACAAACCCAAAAGAATCTGAAATTTTGTTAACCCCGCTGTACCCTCAGGAAAAATTAATTCTCCCTTCTGATTATGAAAAAGAAAGTTAATTTGCCTGCTCTTTCCGAAAATGTTTCCTAACTTCAACTGAAATTTAAAGCAGAAACAATGGCTAAGAAAAAGAAAAAAGAAAAAATGGCGAAACTGGTCGAGGCATTCAACAAACCCAGACTGAAAAACGCCATTCTCACAATTTTTTACGATACACCCGAAAAAACATACAACTACAAGCAAATTGCCGAAC